>CAIJKT010000119.1 GCA_903821255.1 uncultured Lentisphaeria bacterium
CGTTGTGCTCAACGACACTCCAAAGTGTCGGAGTCGGACGGTTGTCCGTCGGGTTATGCCGGCCGCATGGGCGAAACAGTCTCTGCTCAACGACACTCCAAAGTGTCGGAGTGGCTGGCCAAAATGGTTTTGTTGCAGCGCCGTCCGTATCGGACGGGCCGTTCATAATATGGGAGTTGTCCAAAATGTGCTGGAGGGTGTCTTCTCATGAGACGATAGAAACGTCCAAGGAACCCATACTCCATGTAATTGACAGAACCATTTACTGCTTAACTGCGACAATGTTTACTTAATGATTATACAATTATGAATATATTATCTGAAATAAATACAATATTTTAACATTTTTTGATTTTTTATTACATATTATATTGACTTTTACAAAATAAACAGTATGATTATTAATGTTTATATATTGAATAAACATTAATAAAACAAAAGGAGTTTTATAAAAATGAAAAATATCTATGAAGATAACAGTCTCACAATCGGGCATACTCCGCTGATAAAACTGAAAAGAATCACACAAGGCTTGAAAGCCAATGTTTTTGTCAAAACTGAAGGCCGCAATCCGGGCTATTCGGTAAAATGCCGGATTGGCGCGAATATGATCTGGGATGCCGAAAAGAAGGGCCTGCTCAAGCCGGGCGTCGAGATTATCGAGCCGACCAGCGGCAATACGGGCATAGCGCTGGCGTTTGTGGCGGCTTCCCGCGGGTATCCGTTAACGCTTACCATGCCGGAGACCATGAGCATTGAGCGCCGGAAAATGCTTGCGGCATTCGGCGCCAGCCTTATCCTTACTCCCGGAACCGAAGGAATGAAAGGCGCAGTCAGGCGCGCCGAAGAGATTGCGGCGTCAAATCCGGACAAATATTTTCTGCCCCAGCAATTCCGCAATCCGGCGAATCCGGCGATCCATGAACAGACCACCGGCCCGGAAATATGGGAAGACACCAATGGCGAAGTTGACGTTTTTGTCGCCGGCATCGGCACCGGCGGAACAATCACCGGGGTTTCCCGCTATATAAAACTGCATCAGAAGAAAGCAATCATTTCGGTAGGCGTTGAGCCGGCGGCCAGCCCGGTGCTTACGCAAAAACTGAAAGGCCTGGAACTGAAGCCGGGGCCGCACAAGATCCAGGGCATCGGCGCAGGCTTCATTCCTGAAGTGCTGGATTTATCGCTGGTCGACCGGATTGAAACGGCGGAAGACGCGGAGGCGATTGAGTTTTCCAGAAGACTCGCCCGCGAGGAAGGCATCATCTGCGGGATTTCCAGCGGAGCGGCAACCGCCGTCGCGGTCAGGCTGGCGAAGCTGGAAGAATTCGCCGGTAAAAATATCGTCGTGATATTGCCGGATTCCGGCGAAAGATATCTGTCAACAATACTGTTCCAGGACCTGGGCATTTAAATTATAAAGAGGTGCTTAATGAATTTTGAAACTTTAGCTATTCACGCCGGACAGGCAAGAGATCCGGTATACGGGGCGGTAATGACGCCGATTTATCAAACGTCCACCTTTGCGTTCAAAGGCGTCAATCAACCCGGTCCTTTTGATTATTCCCGCAGCGGGAATCCGACGCGCAAGGCGCTGGAAGACTGCCTGGCGGCGCTGGAAGGCGGAACTCACGGTTTCGCCTTTGCCACCGGCATGGCCGCCGAGGCGACGCTGCTTGAAATCTTTCAACCCGGCGAACATTTGATTGTCCATGACGACCTGTACGGCGGCACCTACCGCCTGCTTACCAAAATTGTCAAAAACCGCGGCATTGACGTTGAATTCGTCGATCTCAGGAAACTTGATCTGCTGGCATCAAAAATAAAAACCAATACCCGCGGCATCTGGATAGAAACCCCGACCAATCCGATGATGAATCTGGTTGACCTGGAGGCTGTTGCCGCCATCGCCGCGCCTAAAAAGATTTTGACGATATGCGACAATACGTTTTTATCGCCGTATTTCCAGCGTCCGCTGGAGTATGGAATCGACATTGTCATGCACTCCACGACCAAATACATAAACGGGCATTCCGATGTAGTCGGCGGGGCAATAATAGTCAAAGACCCGCAGCTTGCGGAGAAAATCGGTTTCCTGCAGAACGGGCTGGGAACCTGCTCCTCGCCGTTTGACTGTTTCCTGGTGCTGCGCGGCATCAAGACGCTGGCCCCGCGGATGCGATGTCATCACGAAAACGCTCTGGCGCTGGCGCACTGGCTGGAACGGCATCCGAAAATTGAAACAGTGCTGCACCCGCTGCTGGAAAGTCATCCGCAGCATCAACTGGCGAAGAAACAGATGAGGGGCGGCGGCGGCACCTTTTCATTCAAGGTCAAAGGCGGCGAACAGGAAGCATTCCGCCTGCTCAGCGCAGTAAAGATATTCACGCTGGCCGAATCGCTGGGAGGCGTGGAATCGCTGATTGAGCATCCGTGGACCATGACGCACATTTCCATGCCGGAAGATGTTCGCGCCGCGTCGGGAATCACCAGGAACCTGATCCGGGTTTCGGTGGGGATTGAGCATATTGACGACCTGATCAGCGACATTGAACAGGCGCTGGAGCAAGTATAAGCGGAGTTTGAATGATATGAAAATAAGTTTTAACGGGGGAACTGCATACCTTGATCAGGATGTTTATCTGCCGCAATTTCTGGAACAGAAAAAGATAAACCAGGAAAAAGTGGTAATCGAATACAATGGTGAAATCGCACCCGGAAACACCTGGCCGGAAATCAAACTGCAGGATGATGACGTAATTTATGCAATAACTTTTGTCGGAGGCGGCTGATGTCAGAACACGAAAACGGGAGAAATAGCTTCAAGCAAGGACTGTTGAAACATTTTTCTCCGGAACAATTAGAGAAAATCGAGTCCTTTACCATAGGCATTGCCGGCGCCGGCGGGCTTGGGTCCAACTGCGCACAGAACCTGGTGCGCAGCGGCTTCAAGAATTTCGTGATATGCGATTTTGATCTGGTCGAACCCGGCAATCTCAACCGCCAATTCTATTTCCAGGATCAACTGGGAATGTTAAAAGTTGAAGCGCTGTCCGTTAATCTGCGCAGAATCAATCCCGACCTGGAAATCACCGCGCTGCCCGTGAAAATAAACTCCGGCAATGCGCGGGAAATTTTTGCCGGGTGCGATGCCGTAGTCGAGGCGTTTGACCGCGCGGAAGCCAAACGCATGCTGGTTGAAGCCTTTTACAGTTCCGGGAAATTTCTCGTATCCGCATCAGGCCTGGCGGGCTGGGGCAATACCGACGCCATTATGACCTTGCAGGTTCATGACTATTTTTACATGGTTGGAGATCTGGTATCGGAAGTCGGAGCAAACAGACCGCCTTGCGCTCCAAGGGTAAACATTGCGGCCGCCAAACAGGCGGATTTAATCCTGTCGCTGGCATTGAAACAGAAAGAGAGATATTCCGAAGATTACAATATCTAAATTATAATCTCTACAAAATAAATAAACTATCAACGCAGTCACAATAAATCGACAATACTGCTCATAATTCTACTTTAAGACATGTTATGAATATTTTTTTGATAAATTTATACTATTTCAGTAGTAATTAAATTGACAACTTCAGCTTTACGGTATAATATAAACCTTATTGAAGTCGTAAACATTGAATCAACGGAGGCGCAAAATGCTGTTACGAATGTGTATAGTGCGATGTAGAAATATAAGCTCAAAAACTGAATTTGAATCAATAATGAAAATATTTAAGGAATGATTAGCTATTATGAATAAAATTAAGCAATATATTTTAACCGCGGTACTCGTTTTATTTTCGGGTATTCCATTTCTGGCAAGCGCCGTTGAAACCGATGAAATCCTGAATGTCTCCTACGATCCGACCCGCGAATTGTACAGGGACTACAATGAACTGTTTGCCAAATACTGGGAAAAGGAGACCGGCAGGAAAGTCAATATCCGCCAGTCTCACGGCGGTTCAGGCAAACAGGCCAGAGCCGTGATTGACGGGCTTAAAGCCGATGTCGTCACACTGGCTCTCGCCTACGACATTGATGAAATCAGCGCCAAAGCCAAGCTCCTGCAGCCGGACTGGCAGCAGAATCTGCCGCGGAACAGTTCGCCTTATACCTCGACGATTGTATTTCTCGTCAGGAAAGGCAATCCCAAAGGAATTAAAGACTGGGGCGATCTGATTAAGCCGGGAGTGGAAGTAATTACCCCGAATCCCAAGACTTCAGGCGGAGCCCGCTGGAATCATCTGGCGGCATGGGGATATGTGCTGAACCGGGAATTGGGCGATTTGAAAAAAATAAAGGATCCGGAAAAGGATGAAGAAGTGAGAGTGGCGGAAAAGAAAGCCCAGGAATTTATCAAGGAATTGTATAAGCACGTTCCAGTACTTGATTCAGGGGCCCGCGGCGCTACCACGACTTTCGCCCAGCGCGGCATCGGCGATGTACTGCTGGCATGGGAAAATGAGGCTTTTCTATCAATAAATCAACTCGGCGCTGACAAATTTGATATTGTGGTGCCGCCGATAAGCATTCTGGCGGAACCGCCGGTTGCGATTGTTGACAAAGTAGCTGATAAGCGCGGAACCAGAAAAGTTGTTGAAGCCTACCTGAAGTATCTGTACAGTCCTGAAGCCCAGAAGCTGGCTGCCAGACACTATTACCGCCCGGTATATCCGGACAAGGCTGACCCGGCGGACATTGCCAGATTCGCGAATTCTAAACTTTTCACCATAGATGAAGTATTCGGCGGCTGGCAGAAAGCGCAGAAAACTCACTTTGCCGACGGCGGAGTTTTTGATCAGATCTATCAACCAGGTTACAAATAAGGAACATTGAATATGTCATTTCGCTTTAAAGAATCCAGCGTGCTGCCCGGCTTCGGTTTGTCGCTGGGCTATACGCTGCTCTATCTGGGATTGATTGTGCTGCTGCCGCTGAGTGCGCTCGTTGTAAAAAGCAGCGAACTCGGATTCGGCGGTTTCTTCAAAACAATTCTGGATGCCCGCGTGCTGGCTTCTTTTAAGCTGACATTCGGCGCTTCGCTGATTGCGGCGGCGGTAAACGTGGTTTTCGGCACGATAGTCGCGTGGTTTCTGGTGCGGATCAGGTTTCCAGGGAAACGCCTGATTGATGCGATTGTCGATCTGCCGTTTGCGCTGCCGACCGCTGTCAGCGGGATCGCCCTGGCCATGCTTTATTCGCCGAACGGGAAACTGGGAATTTTTCTCCAGTCCATCGGCATTAAAGTCGCGTTCACTCAGCTTGGGATCACAATTGCGCTGATCTTCATCGGCCTGCCGTTTGTGATCCGGACGGTGCAGCCGGCGCTGGAGGAAATGGACCGGGAACTTGAAGAAGCAGCTTCCAGCCTGGGCGCTTCACGCACTCAGACCCTCACTAAAGTGATTCTGCCGCTGCTGATGCCGCCGATAATCACCGGCTTCACCCTGGCTTTCGCCAGAGCGGTTGGAGAATATGGTTCGGTGATCTTCATCGCCGGGAATATGCCGATGAAGACGGAAATAACGTCTTTGCTGATTATCACCAAGCTGGAGCAGTATGATTATGCCGGAGCTACGGCGATAGCCGTTGCCATGCTGCTGGTTTCGCTGGCGCTGATTCTGCTGATCAACCTGTTCCAGAGCTGGAGCGGAAAACATTTAATAAGGTAGAAAATGTTCATAAATATACTAAAATCAACCGATAAACGTCCGGGGCTGAACCCGCCGCTGATAGTCAATATGGCCATTACAGTCATTGCTCTCGGCTTCCTTTTCATGTTCGTGGTCATGCCGCTGATAATTGTGCTCAAGGAAGCGTTCAGCGCGGGACTGTCGTTATGGTGGGCCAGTGTCACCGAAAAGGATGCGCTTGCGGCGCTGCGCCTGACGCTTCTGGTCGCTGCAATCGCGGTTCCGGTCAATCTGATTTTCGGACTGGCGGCATCCTGGGCGCTGGCTAAATTCAGGTTCAAAGGCAAGAGTCTGATTATCACGCTTATCGATCTGCCGTTTGCGGTTTCACCGGTCGTTTCCGGTTTGATCTATGTGCTGCTGTTCGGACTGCACGGCTGGATCGGTCCGTGGCTGGCGGAACATGACATTCAAATTATTTTCGCCGTTCCGGGAATCGTCCTGGCAACCGTTTTCGTGACTTTCCCGTTTGTCGCCCGGGAATTGATCCCGCTGATGAGCGAACAAGGCACGGATGAGGAACAGGCCGCACTCAGTCTTGGCGCAAGCGGCTGGCAGACTTTCCGCCGGGTTACGCTGCCCAATATCAAATGGGGGTTGATGTACGGAATAATTCTCTGTAATGCCAGAGCGATGGGGGAGTTCGGTGCGGTTTCGGTTGTATCCGGCCATATCCGCGGAGAAACCAATACGCTGCCGCTGCAGGTTGAAGTTCTTTACAATGAATATAATTTCGTGGCGGCTTTCGCGGTTGCATCCCTGCTGGCCGGACTGGCGCTGGTCACCCTGGTGCTTAAAAGCGTCGTGGAATGGAAAAGCAAGCACAGTTGAATAATCAGAGGAGTATGAAATATGAGCATTATTTTAAGGAATGTCAGTAAAACTTTCGGCGATTTTCATGCGCTGAAAAATATCAATATCGAATTCCAGTCAGGTGAACTGACCGCGCTGCTGGGACCTTCCGGATCGGGGAAGACCACGCTGCTGCGAATCGTCGCCGGACTGGAGGAAGCGGACCGGAATGCCAATGCGGATATCCTGTTCGACAATCAGACAGTGACCGCAAGTCCGGTTAACCGCCGTCAGGTGGGATTCGTGTTCCAGCATTACGCGCTGTTCCGTCACATGACGGTTTTCGAAAATATCGCATTCGGGCTGCGGGTAAAACCGCGCGACCAGCGGCCGTCGAAACAGGACATCAAGGATAAGGTCAATGAACTGCTGCGCCTGGTCCAGATGGAAACCATGGCCGGACGCTACCCGTCACAATTATCCGGCGGCCAGCGTCAGCGCATCGCCCTCGCCAGAGCCCTCGCAATAGAACCTAAAGTTCTGCTGCTGGACGAGCCGTTCGGCGCACTTGATGCTCAGGTTCGTGCCGAATTGCGCCGCTGGCTGCGCAAACTGCACGATACGCTGCACGTCACCAGCATCTTTGTCACCCATGATCAGGAGGAGGCGCTGGAAGTGGCCGACAGGATTGTTGTGATGAACCGCGGCGCCATTGAGCAAATCGGCACGCCCAATGAAGTATTTCACCGTCCGGCAACTGAATTTGTCATGCAGTTTCTGGGCGATGTCAATGTCTTTCACGGGCGTATCGAGAGCGACAGCGCTATTTTTAATGAAGTTGTTCCACTCACGGAAAACCGGGAGAATACCGCCAGGCTGCTGGTGCGTCCGCACGACCTGACCATTCAGAGCACGCCCGGTGCGGGCCCTGCCCTGCCGGCTAAAGTTTACCGGGTGCTCACTGCCGGGCCAATTGTGAAAGTTGAACTTATTGACCGTCATAACCGCCTGATTCAGGTGCATCTGTCGCATGACAGCTATAATCAAACCATGGTGAAACTGCACGAAGAAGTATATCTGGTTCCCCGTGAATCCAGAGTCTATGCCAATAACGACGCCTGGACCGGCGCGTATGTGATTTAGTTCCACTCCAAATAATTTTTGCATGGAGCGCTGTTTGCCGGATTGAATTATCCGGCGAATGGGGTATTATGAATGATACGGTAAAAATAATACTGGTTTTAACCATACCAATAAGGAGATTTCATCATGGCTGAAGTAAAACATTTTACTGCGGAGAATTTTGCCGAAGAAACTAAAAGCGGAGTCGTACTGGTTGATTTCTGGGCCACCTGGTGCGGACCCTGCAAAATGCTCGGACCGGTACTGGAGAAAGTAGCGGCTGAAGTCGGCGACACCGCAGTCGTCGGCAAGCTCAATGTCGAAGAAGCCCAGGACATTGCCGCAAAATTCGGAGTCAGAAGCATTCCCGCAATTTTCATCCTGAAAGACGGTGAAGTCAAAAGTTCCTTCGTCGGCCTTCAGGACAAGACAACCCTGGTCAACGCCATCAAAGCCGTCTGACCGCAATTCCATTTTCATCATCATCCCCGGACCTCAACGTCCGGGGATTTTTTTCTGCCCGGCAGGAAAATACGGTGGCGCATTGCCGTCAAAATTAGAGAAATAAACGGATAACTGATATTCTTTTCAGGAAACCCGTGTATATTAACGGCAGTATTATCAATAAAAGAAAAGGGTATAATAATGAGAAAAAGATTAAGAAAAAAGTTGTTTCTCCGTGAA
The DNA here is from genome assembly GCA_903821255.1 of uncultured Lentisphaeria bacterium. The sequence goes on from CAIJKT010000119.1 coordinate 8,292, forward strand.
TTCCAGGAACTGGGTTTCGATCTCAAGGCCAAAATGAATCTGCCTGACGAAGCGGCGCTTGACGCGTTCTGGGGCAAATTCGTCGAACAGGTCGAAGCAAGCAATGTGCATTGCCACGGCGCTTTCGGCAACGAAGAATTCGACATGTTCGTGATGGTCGGTCAGACCGGCCCGGATGCCGGAGAACGCAAGACCAAATTCGTCGAATGGCTGAAAGCCCAGCCGGAAGTCTCTGAAATCACTGCCGGCGAACTGGTTGATGCTTTTTATGACGAAACCTGCCGCGGCAAACCCTGC
>CAIJKT010000120.1 GCA_903821255.1 uncultured Lentisphaeria bacterium
CCGGCGGCTCAATGCAATAGTATTGAGCGACATCGGATTGACATAATTGAGCAGATAAGCGCCCGGACAGCCCGTTTCCATCGCGTCGATCACTTCAAACAGAGCTTTAAGGGTGCGCAGTCCGCGGAAAACGCCGCCAGGTCCCATGGTGTCGCCGACCACCTGATCAACGCCAAACTTACGCGGTATCTCCTGTTCAAGCCGCTGATGCTCCAGGGCGCCGACCCGGAACAGCGTGATCACGTAGTCCGCCCCCTGCACCGCCTGATGCAGATCGGTCGTGGCTTTAATGCGCGGCACAACCTTTAGTTTTTCACCAATCTTCCGGGCAAATATTTCCGCGTTTTTAAGCCGCCCGGCGTCAATGTCCATCAGGACGATCTCGCTGTCGCGCAAAGTCTCGCTGATCAGCAGATCTTTAATGAAATTCTGGGCGAAAATCACTCCGCCCGCTCCGATTAATGCTACTCTTGCCACTTTAGTCACCCCGCTTGATTGATATCTGTATATACGCTTGCCAGCGCGTCGTGAATCCGGCGATATTGAACGAATAGCCGCCGGTACTGTTCGGCATTAGCCGGAACCGGCGTCAACCTGCGGTCCAGCTTGAGGCACTGCTTCACGGCGCTGATCTCGTCGGCAAACACGCCGATGCCCACCCCGGCCAGTAAAGCGCTGCCGAACGAGGCATCGCTGCCGGCCGGACAGATTACCGGAGTATTGAAGACATCGCAGACGATCCTGCTCCAGATTTTACTCTTCGCGCCGCCGCCGATCAGGATGGTCTCATGCGTGACCAGTCCCAGCTTTTCAATGGTGCGGCAGCAGTCTTTCAGTGAAAAAGCCACCCCTTCGAGCAACGCCCGCGATAGTTCGCCTTTAGTCGTCCCCATACTCATTCCGGTAAAACTGCCGCGCAGATTCGGATCCCAGTACGGCGATCGTTCACCCATCAGGTACGGATGAAAAAATACCCCGCTGGAACCGACTGGCGCAGCTTCGGCCAGTTCATTAAGATATTCGTAAACATTGATGCCCCGCTTCTCCGCTTCGATCTTTTCCGTGCCGCAGCATAATTCACGGAACCAGCGCTGACAGACGGCCGCGGCATTGGTGGCGGTAACCGTATACCACATGCCAGGTATCACATGCGAATAAGTCAATGTTTCCGGATGCGGATGCGCGGCGGCGGTCATCACGTTGACATTGCCGGCCGTCGCCAGTTTGAGAATGCATTGTCCCGGCGCGACCGCTCCGGCGGCGTAATCCTCGATGGCCGAATCGCTCGCTCCCATGATTACAGGCAGACCTTCCGGCAGACCGGTGACAGCGGATGCGGCGGCGGTGATTTGCCCGGCGCGATCCGTCGGCCTGCCGATGCGCGGAAGCGCCTCCAGCGGGATTCCGGCCAGATCGCACAGCGCCTTCGACCAGCAGCCGTTTTTCATATCCCAGAACAAGGTTCCCTGAGACTCAATACTGTCACAGGCCAGTTCGCCGGTCAGCAGATAACGGATGTAATCTTTGACGAATGAAATATGCCTGATCAGGGCAAAATTCTCCGGTTCGTTGTTCCTGAGCCAAAGCATCTGCGGCAGCGTCCAGGTGGGGGTTGGAGCCTGGCAGGCGGTATTGAAAATCAGGTCGAAATGATTGGCTTTCAACCAGGCGCATTCCTTGACGCTGCGCTGGTCGGTC
>CAIJKT010000121.1 GCA_903821255.1 uncultured Lentisphaeria bacterium
ACAAACGGGGGGCTTCTGACATCAACGGAGTTAAGGGCAAGTTCGGCAATGACCCAGAACTTTTTGCTTCTGCTTAAATCATCAGGGCTGATTTGTTTAAATAAATCTATCTGCTTCTCCACAAAAACAATATTGTTCGGGTTGATAATCAACGGGAAATGGTGAACCGGCGGCTTGAGTTCAGGATTGATGCATTTCCATGATTTCTTCTCAAAATTCTCAAGATCAACGTCAGGCGAATACTGGCGGTAATATATCCTGATATTATACGAATCGTCCATATACCATTCATCAATCAGAACCGGCTTGGGCCCCGAGTTCCTCAGTTTGAAATTGATGATTGCAACCTGTTCAGGAACAAATGCTTTTCCGGGAACGATCGGATTCAAATCCAGCGCGTAATCTTTAAGTTTCGGATAAGATGCCTTTACAGGAGAACGGGTCTGAGTTTTATTCACAGCCGTGGTTTTTGACACGCAGCCCTGAATGCATAAAAAAAACGTCGCGGCGGTTATGCTCAATGCCAAATGTTTTAAAAATATCTTCATATTACTTTTTTTTGCGGTTAACCTTTTCGCCGATGTGGCTTCTGAAAACATATATTACTAATATCACCATTGTGATTGCCAGCACCCATTTGCTGGTCTCGGTCCTGAAAAGTTCGAGGACGGTAGTTTCCTTGGCTCCGGCAAGAAAATTATTCTTGTTGAAGTTCACTACTCCAAGCAGCACATAATATACCCCGGTCCATAAAATACAGACGACAAGCGAGGCAAATACTTTGAACAAATGATGCCCGATCCACTCACTTACCGTTTTTGCCGGAAAGCTGGTATAAACCGACCCTAATTGTCTTCTTCTGCTCATAGTCATAAAAACACTTCTTTAAATTTAAAAATAATTTTAACCGCAAAACGCCTATTATTCAAATTAAATCCTAATTATTTTCAGTTAATCTGCAATTTACTAATGAGCAACATGACTTTTGGCGATGCTGTCCACCTAACCTGAATAATTCATAAACTTATGGCGAAATACTGCAATCTGCTCAAAGTAAAAGCTTTGCCGATATCCTCGCCGTAGCGCTGCTACGACTACGGCATCGTCAAAATCTTTCTTTTTGAGCATATTTTCGCCTTTCATCCTTTTTTTATGAATAATCCAGGCTAAAGAATTTGGCAGATATTCTACTTTTTTTATAAACAGGTATTGACAAAACGCAAATAATCTGTTATTATCTAAGTATAGAAATCGTTTTCTAACAAAGGTTATCCATAAAAATGAAAAGAGTATCATTAAAAACAATAGCGGCGGAAGTCGGGGTGACGGCATCAACGGTTTCGCGGGTACTCAGCAACGACGTAACCTGCTATGTGAGTTCTTTAAAACGCGATGCTATTCTGGACGCTATCAAGCGCCATAAATATACGCCTAACATCAATGCGCGGAATCTGCTACTGGGAAAAACCTCTAATATCGCATTCGTGACCAGAAAGTTCGATCATTTTCAGCGTTTCGGCCCATTTCTACTGTCGGCAATTGACGGCATTCAGGAGGAATTGCAAAAGTTCGGCTATTCATGTTCGCTGGTCACAATCAACTCCGCGGACGATGTCGAACGGCTGTCCAATGAGATGAGCCTGTATGACGGAATTATTTTCGGGCGGCATGTTGTGACTGATGATGCATTCAAGATACTGAGCGAAAAAGGCAAACCGACGGTTTTTCTTGATGAAAGAGAGAACCTTGGTCATGATTTCGCCTGCGTAAAGGTAAATCGGAAGACTGGAATCATGGAACTGGGCGTGCATCTTCGGGCATTGGGCTGCAGACGGATTGCGATGTATGGACTGGCTGATGATATTAAAGTTTTTAATGAAGTTTTTAATGAGATTGAAATTAATCTCAATCAGCGTGATATCTATACTTTTACCACGCAGAGCATTTACAATCTGATGTTTGACGCTTACGAAAAATCCAGTCCTGTTTTAAATAAGTTATCTTCATACGACGCAATATGCTGCTCAAATGATTTTGTGGCGCATGGATTGTGCAAGCGGCTGAAAGACCGGAACGTAAGAATCGGCAGAGACATCGCAGTATCCGGATTCGACAACGTTGACGAACTGCTTGAAGTGCCGCAGGATGAAAGATTCCTGACAACAGTGGACAAACCGCGGAAAAACATGGGGCGCGAATGCGCAAAGCTGCTGCTGGAGAAGATTAACGGCGGCGTAGACAGTATTGTCATGAAGGAAATTGATTCGAAATTGATTATCCGCGCCTCGACGGCTGATTTTGGCTCGGCAGCAGCCATGTAATTGCTGCTTGATTGATTATATATAATGTGGCGATTGCACGAGATGAATATATCCATGGATTATCGTGCTCAGTTTGAATAGACAATATTAGTATTATTATGCAAGGAGCAAGAAATGTTGAGAAGAATTATTTCAGGGCTGATGTTTATTATTGCAGCACAATCGTCTGCGAATACAGAACTTTTTAATGGAAAACATACGCCATCCGAGGTTGCCGGCCTGGTCTGCAATAAAAACTTTTCTCCTGAATATCCGGAATTATTCCGGATTGCGTTGTGGCAGAATGGCGACTTAAATAAAAGGACGGAGATTGTCGGGAAATGGTCTGATCTGGACACAAACGGCGAGGCGTCATATTCTCAGGCGAAAGTAAAAGTCAGCATTAATAAAATCAGCGCAGAGGAAACGGCCTGGAACATCAAAGTCACTCCGGCATCCGGCTATGGGGTTTATTCGGTAAAATATCCTGAACTGGCGGTTCCTGTTACAGCCGATCCTGAAGAAAAGCTGCTTTGGCCTTTTCAGTCCGGCATTGCTTTAACCTGTCCGTCAAAAATACCCGACAAGCAGGCCGGCAACCGGCCGCGTTTAAAAAACGCGATATGGGCTGGAACCTACGGCGATAAATTTCAATCTTTGCAAATGATTATTTACACCATCGGACAGAGCGGATTCATGCTTTGGACGCAGGACCCGGAGGGGTATATCAAGGATTTCACGGTATCAAAAAGCGATGTCTCCGGATCTTTGCAAGGCAAAGCAATGCTTTTTGCGGTATATCACTTTCCGTCAAACACGGGGATGCCTGGAGCCGCATGGGAAGGGCAGTATCCGACAATAACGACAAGTTTCTCAGACGGCTGGTATCAGGCGGCGAAGCGTTACCGCGAATGGGCGGTTAAGCAGTGGTGGTGTAAAAATAATACAATTGCCCGGCGTTTGAAAGACGGCCGCCTGGATTCATGGTTCGGCCGGAATTCCATGTGGACGACATGCTGCGATTATAAAAGCGGCGCGAAAGTTATGGAAAAATTGTCCAAAGAGTTTCCAGAGACGGAGATTGGGGTTTTTCTGACCATGTGGCAGAAGTGGGATTTTGATTCAAATCTTCCGGAATATTTTCCCCCGAGAGATGATGACGGATACAAAAAATTGATTGCAATGAAGTCGGCGCGCATGCACATGTTTCCGTATATGAACGTGAATCTGATCGACATTGACTACCCGAAATCGGTGGAAGAATTTAAAGACGCATATTTGCTGCCGCTACCGAAAGACGCGATGGCGCCGGATAACGGCAAATCCGCGGAGTCGTATATTGAGCGGTGGGGAAAAATAGAGGAAAAAGGTGTTGTCAGAAAACGCTTTCTCCAACCGGTGTGCCGCACGACAGCGAAATGGCACGATACCTGGCTGGGGCTGTCCAATCACAATCTTCAGGATTACGGCACGGACGGACAGTATGTTGACCAGCTGGTTGCGGCGGTTTATCCCTGCTGGAGCAAGAACCACGGGCACCTGCCGGGTTTCGGACCGTACTGGCTGCGCAGCTCAAGAAAAATTCTGGAGGACATCCGGCAGGCTAATCCGGGAAAAATTCTTTACTGCGAAAATATCAATGAGATTTATATCGGTACGGTGGAGGATGTTTACGGTGCTTTTCCGGAATATTATAAATATAATGTAATTCCGATGTTTCAGGCAGTTTACCACGAGTATGTTTCTCTGCATGAATGGTATATAATGCCGGAGACATTGAAGGACCCGCGTGATTTTGCGCAGGTGCTGTCCGAGTCAATACATATCGGATTCAAGCCGGGTTCATTCTTCACCGCTAAAACCATTGCCGAACTGATAAAACCGGAGAACAGGCAAGCAATGGACTTTCTCAAAGCGGTCGAGAAAGCGTTGCGGCAGACAATTATGGTCTCACTATATGGTGAACGCCTGGCGGATCCCGTAATCAGCGGATCCCCGGAACATGAAATCAGTTACTGGAAGGATGGTAAAGCAACCAGGGTGAAGCGCCAGACGGTAACCGGCTCCTGCTGGCGTTCGGTAGAACAGCCTCAGCAGACAATGCTGCTGCTGACCAATACCGGTAACCGGGAAGTGGAAGTGCAAATTTCAAGCAGAGACTTTTCAGACGGCATTAAAATTAAAGATTTACAAGGAGGTTCCATGGTTTTCAAGCAAGGGATGAATGTAAAATTGAGTCCATTATCGGTAAATGTATTAATTACAGAATGAAGAAGATATTATTTTTTAACTGAAGGGAAAAGGGATATTTATGAAAATGTCAACAAAATCAACAATCAACAAAAGGAGCCGGATTATGTCAAAAAGAAGAAATTTCACACTCATAGAACTCCTGATAGTCGTAGCTATTATAGCAATTTTAGCTGCTATGCTGCTGCCTGCGCTGAACAAGGCGAGGGAAAAAGCCCAGCAGTCCAGCTGCCAGTCTAATCTTAAGCAAATAAGTACCGGTAATTCAATGTATTTGAACGACAGCGGGGATTATTTCATTCCCTGGCGTCAAGGCTCGGCGGCGGCTTATGAATACTGGCCATGGATTTTCCACAAAGGCAATTATCAACCGAATCCGAAACTTTGGATATGTCCGACTGCAGGAAAACTGCTTGATGTGGCATATGTAACCGGAGTCAACGGTATTCTGGGCAACCCGAAAAGCCAAACACGTTATACTTACTCATGTTATGGCTATAATAAAGATTATCTGGGGACCAATCCAGGAACTGCCAGTGATACCGATCTTGCCACGACCAAGGTTGGCCTGGTAAAAGTTCCCAGCAAAAAAGTTATGTTTGCTGACAGCTATTCAAGCTCGAATATGCGTCCTACATGTGCTGTGACACCATCCAGTGTGCTGCCGAATTCTTATGCGCTTGACGCCAGACACCAGATGTTCAGCGCGAATATAATCTGGGTTGACGGACACGTTTCCAACGTAGCCAGCGCCAGATCTAGAATTGTTTCATCTGACGGGACAGCAACCGCCTACTGGGACCCAGCTAGCAATACGACTTATCTGAACAGAGACATTCAATAAACTTATACAAAATAAAAATAATTCATGATAACTAAACTGACCTTCGAAGACAGATACTGGCATGAAAATGCCGGCATCAACTTTACTCAAAGTTATATGTCAGATCCGTTCCGGCGGCTGCAATATCTGGATACCTACAATACTGAGATGTTGAAACTTTATGACCGGCTGAAGATAGCTAAACCATATCCACCGCAACCGGTCAATCCGATGGTGTTCGGCTACAGCGTGGCTACAGTGCCGATGATCCTTGGTTGCAATGTCGTGTTTTTTGATGAAAAAGAGCCGTATGCCGAACCGTTGAATCTGTCGGATGAAGAAGTCATGAAGCTGGTTCCTCAAGAGGATTTCTCAGATAATCCAGTAGCGCTGGATTTAGAGAAACAAGCGGAATGGCTGAAAGAGAAATACGGAAAAGCCTGTATCCATATCAATTATCAGAGTGCTCCTAATATCGCATTGAAATTACGCGGCGAGCAATTAATGATTGATTTTTTTGAAAATCCGGAGATTGCCAGGCATGTGCTAGAATACAGCCGGCTAAGCCTGATAAATCTCCGCAAGTGGTTTGACAATGTCAACCGTCGGAACAATTTTCCTTCGGATTCCCGGATGTTCACAATAGATAACTGCACGGTGGCGTTTCTTTCCCCGACAATCTACCGGGATTTTATTCTGCCCGGTGATGTTAGATCTGCGGAAATGTTTAAAGATAATTTCGGGCTTCATCATTGCGGCGCCAATATGCATGTTTTTTCCAAAGACTATGGCACAATGCCCGGCAGCCGCTGGTATGACATCGGTTACGGTTCAAACATCACGCAATGCATGGAAGACTTCAAGCATCGTGCTGAAAATGCTGTAATTCATGCGCGGTACGGCCCTGCTAAACTGCTGCAGGCTGATGCCGGAGAAATTATCCAGGAGCTTGATGCCATGAGTAATACCGGAGCTGCTGCAATATATTGTGTCAGTGCCGATGCCTCTACTCCTGATAGGAATATCAAAGCATATCTGGAATGGGATACCATTCCTGAAAGCCATTCTGGACCGACTCGGCAAAGTCAACAGTAATAACTACGAAACTCTAGTTCTGTAATGAATTCTGCTGCCGAATGTGCCACATGTTCGATAGATTAATGCTCCTGTTATTTATAACGGTGGGGGTTCAAGGATTTGGTCGTTAATTTAAAAACGGTTAAAAACCATGCTTAAAGCAATTTTAAAGGTGGTATGGTTTTAAGCATAGACAGTGCTTGATTTTTAAATTATCTGGCACGTGTGGCCGGATTTAAAAAGATTTGCCGATGAATGCTTTAGCCTGGATTATTCATGAAAAATGGATGAAAGACGAAAAT
>CAIJKT010000122.1 GCA_903821255.1 uncultured Lentisphaeria bacterium
CTGCAGTCCGATGGCGTTAAGCATGCCGCCGTGAGTTTCCGCCACGCGCGGCGTTGGATTGCCGTGGCTGGGATTCATCGCAATACCCTTGACCACGACCGCGCCAAGTCTTCTCAAGTCAAAATAGTCTTTATATTCGAATCCATACCCGAAAGTTCCGGAAGCGGTCATGACCGGATTTTTCAGCGTTAATTTACCCAGATCAACAGTCAAATCAGCCATTTTCATTCTCCATCCGTATAAACTTCATCCGCCGTGAACACCGGCCCCTCTTTGCAAGTCCTGGCATAACGCCAGCCGTCTTCATTGTCGGTCTTGATCTTGACCACGCAGGCAAAACACGCGCCGACGCCGCAGCACATCAGATGGTCCAGGCTGACTTCGCCATCGCCGAAACCGTTCTTCTGGAGCATTTTAGACAAGGCCATCAGCATCGGGGTCGGGCCGCAGCCGTAAAACCGTATTTTCTGACCGGTTCTTTCCTGCAGCAGCGGCGGGATAAGCTCAGTAACCAGTCCTTTATGCCCCCGGGAGCCGTCCTGAGTCGCGATGCGCACATCAAATCCGGCGGCGGCGAATTTCTCCGTCAGGATCAAGTCCGCCTCGCTTCTGGCCCCGAGCAGCAGAACACCTTTGACCGGAGAACGCTTAGCCAGCAGATAAGTTGCCGCGGAACCGTACCCCCCGGCCACAATTACCGGCAGCTCGTTGGCGCGGGGCAGCGAAAACGGCTTGCCCAGCGGCCCCATCAGGTCACAGACGGTTCCCGCCGGAAGCCCGGCAAGCACCTCCGTGCCTTCTCCGACCACCTTGTAAATAACGGTCAGGATGCCGTTTTCATTGACATCGCTGATGCTGAACGGCCGCCGCAGAATGCGGTCCCGGAGGTTCGCAATCTTCACGTGGACAAACTGTCCCGGCTGTGTTCCTGCACAAATTTCCGGAACAAAAAACTCGACCTTATAATAGCTGTCTTTAAGTATCGTATTGCTGACTATTTCGCCTGTTGTCATATTTATTCCCTGTATAATAATTCACACATATTCTATTTTACCCCCTGAAAAGAATTTCTCAAATCCGGCGGGGAAAATCTGTGCGGAAAGTTTTATTAGCGGACCAAGTCTGTATTTGTGCGCGGCGGGACTATTGTATTATCGGGAATATTGTTTTATATTATAAGAAAGATTGGATACTATATCTTTACACAATTTAGGGAACGCACATGAGAAAAGACTTTAGAGAGATAGCATTGGCTGCGCCGGACCTGAAAGGCAAAGAGGAAGAATATGTCGTTCAGGCAATCCGCAGTACCTGGATAAGTTCCACCGGCGAATTCATCAATCGCTTTGAAAAAGAATTTTCCGTCATGGCGGGAACCGCCCAGACAGTAGCCGTATGCAACGGCACGGTTGCGCTGCACCTGGCGCTGCTTGCTCTGGATGTGCGCCCCGGCGACGAAGTGCTGGTGCCTTCCCTGACTTACATCGCCACCGCCAATGCGGTGCGCTACGTCGGCGCGGAGCCGGTGTTCGTCGATGCGGACCCCGAAACCTGGTGTATCGACCCCAAACTGCTTGAAGCCGCCATTACCCGCCGGACCAAGGGGATTATTGCAGTTGACCTGTACGGACACCCCGCCGACATGGATGCGATCAATCACATCGCCGCCGTGCATGGTCTATGGGTCGTCGAAGACGCGGCGGAAGCCCATACCGCATTGTATAAAAACCGTCCCACCGGCAGTCTTGCAAAAATCGGGGCGTTTTCATTTTTCGGCAACAAGATTTTCACTTGCGGCGAAGGCGGCGCGCTGACCCTTAATGATCCCGGCCTGACGCTGCGCATCCGCACCCTGCGCGGACAGGGCATGGACCCTGACCGCCGGTACTATTTCCCGGTGACCGGCTATAACTTCCGGCTGACCAATGTGGCCTGCGCCATTCTTTGCGCTCAGATTGAACGCAAGAATGAAATCCTGGCAAGAAGAAGGAACGTGTTTGCCGGCTACCGTGCGCGGCTGAACAATATCCCGGGAATCGGTTTCCAGCCGGTGGCGTCCTGGGCAGTTCCGGCGCCGTGGCTTTTCTGTGTTACTGTCGATCATGCCCAGTACGGGCATTCGCGTGATAAACTTATGAATTATCTGAAAGAAAACGGCGTGGATTCCCGTCCGTTTTTCATTCCGCTCCACACGCTGCCGCCATTCCGGCAGGAATCAATGCAGCGCAAAGAGGAGCTTCCGGTAACGGAGCGGATTTCGGCTGCCGGGTTCAATCTGCCAACCCATGCGGACCTGACGGAATCCGACCTCGATTACATTTGTTCGATCATCCGGGAATTTGCTTCCTGAACAGATTGAATTATAATAATTGAGTTGCAATTGCAAAATCGGTATAAGATTTTTAATAGAAAAATAATATATTTACGGTTAAACAAGTTATGCGCATAGCCTGGTTTCATTCACATCTTCTGCATGTTAACAGCGGCGGCACCAGATTCGTGCTGGATTACACCGAGGCGCTTCAGCGCAATCACGGTCACCAGTTGACCCTGTTCTGCGATGCAGCCTCCCGCGAAGCCGTCGCCCAGATGGAGCAGGCCGGCATCAGGCTTGTGCAGCTCGACCGCGAATCCACCAATTCGCCGGCCTACTGGCTGACCCTGCCGGGCAGGATCAGGCGGAAAAGAGCTGAACTGGAGAAGATTCTGCAGGATTATGATTTTATCATCAACAGCATGTTTCCGATGAACTGGCTGGTATGCGACTTTAAGCTGCCGAAAATCCAGATATGCTACGAGCCGTTCGCATTTTTCTACGACAAAGGTTTTCTGCAGAACTTCCGGCTGCATCATCAGGTGTTTTTCCGGATGATGAAACTGCTGTATGCCGGAGCGGACAAAGCCGCCGTGGAGAAGATGGACCAGGTGATTACCGTCAATAAAACCAATATCCCCAAGCTGTTTGAAGAATACGGGATCACCGCCAGCACGGTCTATGCCGGAATTGATACCGAAATGTATAAGCGCGCCGGAGAAAAAGAGATTGAAGATATCCGCAGAAAGCATCCGGGATTTCCGCTGCTGTTTCACAGCACCGACCTGACCGGGATAAAAGGCTCATATCCGCTGCTTGATGTCATTGCGGAACTCCGCAATACCTGTCCGGAAGTCAAACTGCTGTTCACCGTTTATGTGAATGACCCGGTCGGGACGGAAAAATTTCTCAAGCGCATTTCTGAACTGAATTTGCGCAAGAATGTCGAATTTCTCGGCTGCCTGCCTAAAGAGCAGCTTCCGCTTTATTACAGCGCCGTGGACTTTGTCTGTCAGCCCAGCATTAATCAGCCGGCCAACTGGCCGCTGAAAGAGTCCCTGCTGTGCGGGACTCCGATTATCGCGGGTGTTGAGAGCGAAGAAGTAAAAGACTTCATCAACGGCTGCATGATTGAAGTGCGGAATACAAATGCCGCAGTGGTTAAGCTGCTCAGTCTATTCCAGCGGCGCAGCGAATTGAACCTGGAGGAAAGTATCGCCGAACTGCTCAGGGATTATTCGCGCAAATCCTGCGTTGCCCTGCTTGACCGGATCATCAAGGACATTTATGAAAATTGTAAAAATAGATGAGTCCGGCATCGGGCTGCTGCGCCGGTTCATTCCGCTGATCGGCGCTTCCGGCTCCAGCTTCAGATACTTCAATTCCCGCCCTCCGGAAGTTGTCCGCAATCATGTCGTCACGCTGCTCGGTATTGATGACGCCGGAACTCCGGTTTGTTACGGGCATCTCGACCGCGAAGCCGATACGGTCTGGCTGGGAATTTGCGTCGCTGAAGGCCATACCGGCCAGGGGCTCGGCGGCCGGATGATGACCGCATTGCTCGCTGCCGGAGATGAAGCCGGGGTTGAAGAAATAAAGCTTTCCGTTGACAACAATAATCTTTCCGGCATCCGCCTCTATGAGAAAAACGGCTTCCAGTTAATCTCCCGCAATGATAAAATCTCTTTCTATCATAGAATCAGACATGTTTAAGTTCAATTCAGCAATGATTTATTGCAGGCTGACAGTATAGGTATACTCCACGGTTTTGCCGAAAGGTAATATGAATTCACTGGACAGCATTTCCACCGTATAGTCGTTAACAGTTCTCCAGATCAGATACCCTGCGGTGAATTCCGGGGAGGCGGTGAAAATCAGCGTCTCTTTCAGTGGACCGGCGGCGGCTTCAGCGATGACCGGACCGGGAAGCCACGGATCAGGCTTGATTACGCCGCTAAGGAAGCTCAATCCGGCATTCTTCTCCGACAGCAGCAGAATGCCGCCCTGCCGGTCTGACGGCACATTTTTTTCGCCTGAAGGCGAAGAGTATTTGACGGTTGCGATGTCGGCTAAGGTTTTCATTCCCGCCAGAGATCCTCCCAGCCGGGGGTAATTCTTTATCCTGAACCCGAGTTTCATCTCCGTCCGGCGCGGGCCGCGGTTGGTAAATTTCAAGGTTGTATTAATAGTTTTTCCGTTGTCTGACAGCGAAATTCCCTTGCTGATAATCAGTCCTTCCAGCGGGTTGGCTTCGGAATTGGCCCCTTCATAACCCGGAACAGTGTAACTGCATAGCGCAAACGGATTACCGGCTTCGCTGATTCCGATATTTTTAAGTTCAAATGGAAACGGCGCACTGCGTTGTTTCGTGTCATAGAAAGACAGTTGTCCCAGTACGCCGCGATTTTGATGAAAAAGGTAATCCCTGGCGGCGTCAGCAGTATTTTTCCAGCCGGTGATATCGGCGCCTTTGGCCGGGTCTATATATATTTTAAATTTATCCAACTGTAGTTTTAATTTTGGCGTACTGTCTGCGCCCGGCAATACCGACCAGGAAACGGCGGCGTTGTTTCGCGCAATACTTTCAAATTTAGTCATTTTGGACAGTTGTTCTTTAGCGGCAGCTAATTTTGCATCCAATTCCGATTGCAGGATAATTTGTGCTGAAAGAGTTTCCCCCGTCCCCGGAGTGATTTGCAGCAGTACAACCTCGCGCGGCGGGATTTCCACCAGGAATCCAGCACGAATTTGTGCGCCGGTCAGACCGTCATTTCCGCCGCTGACGGAAAAGTATCTTCCGGAACCCAGGTCTTTGACCTGAAACGGTCCGTCGTTTATTGTCGGAATTGCCAGCCGCAGGAGGCAAGCCGAATCCGGATTGTAATTCAGCGCGGTGACGATAAAGGCATCGTCTTTTTCATGCATCAATGTTTTGACCGTGTTATTGAAGTCCGGCAATTTGACCTGGTGTTTTTGACCGTCGTCTTCAAACGTCTGCGCGAAAACATTGGCCGGTTCCGCCCTTAACTTATTGTCACAGCGGGTTGAGAAATAAAAGTCCTCCGCCTGTCCGACCAGATTGAATGCTTCGGCAATAGTCCGGAAATAACGGCCGTCAAATGCGTCCGACGGCCAGAAGCCGATGCCGGAGCAACCCAGGGCCGCAGCAGCGACGATGTTCTGCTTTACCTCAAGCGGAGAATAGCGTTTATAAAAGCGATCTTCGTTTTCAGTCGGGTCAATTAATGGAAAGTTCTTTTTCTTCAATATCTTATTGTTCAGTTCAACATCATTGTAGAATTCCAGACCGGAGTAGTAAGGCATATTCATGTGCAGATCAACGTCATTGTCCGAGAGCCTGACGTCAACGCCGCACCAGTTGGCAAGCGGCTGGCTTCCGACATGAACCGGGTCGCTGCAGATTACCGCTTTCACCCCGGGAAAATGTTTATGTACAGCATCACAGAATTTCTTGATGATTAAACCGTGTTGATATACCCTGAAATCAAACCATTTGCCGGCATATCGACTCTTGATCTCCGCGATTTCCGGAATATGGTCCAGTTTGGCGTATGCGGCAAAACGTTTCCGGTTTTCTGCGCTGTAGCCATGCTCCATCGCTCCTGGTTCGCAGTCATAAATAATCATTTCCGGCCTGGGTATTTTCTTCAATCTTGCGTTAAACGCTTCAGAAAAATATTTGTCCCAGATCAGCCCTTCAGGGTCTTCCGCCAGGTAGTAAGGTTCAACCGCGCCTTTGACCGGTTTGCCTTTGTCATCAATCAGGAGCGGTATCCGGTCAGTATTTAACTCCGCGCCCCATATTGACGGAGTCGCCGTGCGTGAAGCCATAATAATGGACAATTTGAAATTATTTTCTATACGGCTGCGCATTGCATCAGAATAGTCATTCCACTGTCCCGGCTGCAATGTTCTAGGCGCAACAGAAAGGGACTTCCAGTAGGACAGATAGGCATCGTTTATATCAGTAAACGGAGCAGATTGAGACAACAGAAAAGACATCATTAAACCAAAACGGTCAACTTTCTTCACCGGTTTTTCCGGATATGGAAGCGCCGTCAATTTGAACTGATTCTCCTTGCCGCTTAATTTTCCTGAGCGCAAACTCCAGAAAACATCCCTGGTTTCTCCGGCGCTGCCGGGCCGGGCGGCAATGAATATCCGGTCGTAATTGCTCCAGGCGTATCCGCGTATCTGCATCCGCCGAATAATAGTGTCATGGATTGCAATAACATAACGGCGATATTCAATCCCGTTCTTTTGTATCGCAGATTCAGAGTATTTTTCAGGGATGAAAGCGAAATTTCCCTGCCCGTCTTTTCCATTCAGCAGTCCGGTACAAGCACCCTTAAACTCAAATTCAGGCGGCAAATCCAATGTCAGTTCCAATCCGTTTTTCTCCACTTGCGTCCGGTCGCCGTTGATGTCCAGGAACAATATGCCCGGCAGGCCTTCACAAACCGCATAAGACTGATTTTGAAAATCCACCGGGAATAATCTCCCGCTTATTGCCGTGTCTTTCGCGGCAGTGATTTTTTCCAGAACAATGTCATCATACCAAACAGTGCCGCTGGCTCCGCGCAACGCCAGATAAATCGTCACTTTGCCGGATTTGACATCGCGTGAATTGAAATTAAACTCAATTTTCCCCCAGTCAAAATTCCCTGTTCCCGGTTTGAACAATCCAGCCGGACTGCCGTCCCGGAAAATTTTAGGCCCGTCCTGGATATAGAATCTAGCGCCGCCCCATGCCTTTTCCGCAGTTATTCTGTCACCTTTCATCCAGATGGAAAAATGGTAGTCCGTCTCCGGTTCCAATGCCGCATCTTGCACGATAATCGTATCCTGCCCGGACTGATTAGTAATTTTCAACGATGCCGGAGCGGAGATGCTGACGCCGGTATCCGCCTCCCAGCCGCCAGGCGGCTTGGCCCAGCCTAATACCCAGCACTCCGGGTGCAGTTGCGGGGTGTAAGTCTTGAAATCACCGTTGCGAATCAGGTTTTCTCCGGCAATAATGTTTACAGCTATCAGTATGAAAGCCGCTAAGAAAGCAACAATTCTCATATGCATTGTTATTCCTTGAATTTGTCAAGTGTTAAGTAATCATTTGATAGCAGGCAAAATACTGCCGAACTCACAGTTGTCAATACCTCAAATATGAATCAAACCCATGATCGTGATAATCAAAAAAGGATCTGTATTGAATAGGATGATCTTCTGCTGGAATTGAGGAATACTTGGGATTTAGCATATTAACGGCACGGCCGTCTACGAACAGAAAGTTAGCGGTACGTCCGGCATGCCACGGTCCCAGTCTTGGCGAAAAGATATCCCAGGCGACGACATAATGGTCATTAGCATCAGCAAACATTAATCGGATTGAAGGTTTGGTGACTCTTGATATATTTTTTGCCCGGTCAGTGGATGTAGTAGATCCTCCCAGCATCATATTGTAAACATAATTAGTATACACATTATAAGTTCCAGCGGTGGAGACATTTGAAGGGCAATCTATAAGACATCCCGACTCCTGGATTTTGCCAGTCACCCATTTTTTCACATAGTTTCCTAAAACCAGAGGGCAATAATATGAATCATACCACGCGTTCGTACTGGTCGGTCCGATCATTGCCGGCATAAAAAAACCGTTGTAATCATTAATATACATGACGTTTGCCAATCCAAGCTGCTTCAAGTTATTAATGCACTTGGTTGACTTGGCTTTTTCCCGCGCCTTGTTAAGTGCGGGAAGCAGCATTGAGGCAAGGATCGCTATGATGGCGATCACTACCAGGAGTTCGATGAGTGTGAAATTTTTTCGCTTTCCGATTTTCATAATAAAGGTCTCCGTTTGTTTTAAAGTTCTTGACATATATTATATATGAAATCATTTCATAAGTCAAGCGATATTCAAATTTTTCTTTAAAGCTTGTTATCTTATGAATATTGACCATTTCAATGAAATTATTTCATCTAAATATAAAATTCTGCCATTAAACAACCACGTCCCGAGGACGTGGCTGCTAAGGAACAGGCGGCGCCAAGCCGCCTTTGTTCGAAACTGTTGTTACTGATTAGCCATTTCTGCTGGAGTCAATGCCCGTTTATATACTTTTGCGCAGTCAATCTGCCCGTTCATATAATTACCCGTTATCCAGGCGCCGATTTTCAAGTCGGCACTTGTATCAGTGCTTGCATATGAACCAGCGCCAACGCTTCCTTTCTGAACCCCGTCAACATAAAATACGGCATTGCCTGTTCTCGTAACTGTCACTCCTACAGTATGCCACCGGCCATCGGTCAGTCCGAGATTCTGATTGGAATCCAGCCATGTGCCATTCAGGGCCAGTCTCAGTTTTCCAACTGACGGGGTATAAAACAGCGCATAGCCTGGAGCCCCGCTGCCGCCTTTGGTAACAAGCCCGACATAAGTTCCTTGAGTCGCTTCGAGCCTGACCCTGGAGACAATGGTAAAATCGGATGTTCCTACATTCATACTGGATGAACTTACACAATTGATATAATCCCCGCTGCCGTCCAGTGTAACTACTCCATTACCAAGTAAGGCATTGCCACACAATATACCATTATTGGTGAAAAAGCTGGAATCCAGCGCAGTTGTTGAGCCTGATTTATCATTCATTTCCATATCAAAGACTTTATTGCTGTGCAGGTCGCCCATCTCGTTAGCACTAAGCGTTCTTTTAAAAATACGGACACAATCCATTTGCCCGGAGAGTGCATAGGCTGAACTTCCCAGCCACGAACCAATCTGCAAATCCCTGTTTTGATTGACAATGTCTGAATTTGGAAGATCTGCCGTCAGGGCATTTCCATTTTGCGTGCCGTCAACATAAAACTTAATGCCGCTGGAGCCGCCGTCACGATCTATGGTAACGCCTACTGTATGCCAGGAACCATTTTTCAGATTAACAGGAGTGACAACAGAGGTTTTCCATATTCGCGACTCGCCCTGGCCGTTGTAAGCAAATACCAGTTGATTATTCAGGTAGTCGTAAATAAATGCATAGCCGGGAGTGCTTGATGAGCCATCAGCGCCTTTGGTTACAATTCCGAGGTACTGACGGGTGGTTGAATTCAGTTTGATCTTTGCAGAAATGGTCATATCCAGTTTCCCCATTTCCACGCTCTTATCCTTGCCGCAGTTAACATAACCGCCGGTCAAGGTTATAACCCCGCCGCCAACTGCAGCTCCGCCGGTCAGCACTCCGGTGTCGCCAGATTTGAAAGGGTCGCAGCCGGAGGAATCGTAAGTTGTTGAACCACTGGCTTCGCTGAACAACAAATCCAGGGCGGCGGCGTCATTTTCGAGAACATATACCCGCGAATCATTGGGTGGAATGGAAACGGTAAACTGGGAACTGCTTACTGCCGCTTCATATTCACCAGTAAAGAAGTTCTTAATCGAAGTCGCAGTATAACCGGAAATAGTGAAAGTAACAGATTGAGTTGAATTCTGCTCATTAGTAACAATTACATAACCTTTGCCGTTGTAATCTCTGGTTCCGAACTCAATAAATGTGTTGTTAGGGGTGAGAGCCCATGATGTCCAATGCGGCATACGAATAATCGGCAGTAACTTATTAATCTCGTCTCGGATAGTCGGCAACTGACTCCACCACGGCTGATATTCTATTTTAGTATTTGACGCGCTGGGAGATGTCGAACCATTATACCAGTCTCTCCAAAATCCAATGCCTTTGGCACCCTTGGCAATCGCGGTAAAAACGCGCGGGCGGAAATGTTCTTTGACCGGATTGTTAAGTTGAGCAATTACCGCCGGCATTTCCTGCTTTTGTAAGTTATTCAAAGCAATGAAGCCGAAAACGCTGCGGAAGTCTTCAGGGCAAACCTCCGTGGCGTCTGGCTGGTCATCGGTAACGTAAGTGCCGGTAATGTCCATAATTGCCAATCCCTGACTGGTATTATGATACCTTCCGGCAATCCCTTCCTGCCCGTTGAGTCCGTAAATAGGACGCTGTCCGTCATCCCAGTCCTTTATGATGTTCGTTACTGTTGTCGGCAAGCTCCACTCGTAAGGAGTTGCGCTTTCGTTATCCCAGTAGTAAAATAATATATATGGGGTATGCACTTCACTGAAGCACCCCCTGCCTGTTGTGTTTGACTATTTTCGAATAGGGTACCGCTTCCGTAACCACGGCGTACTGCGATAATCGATAAAACAACTTTCCTCTGGATGTTGATTTCCGTCTATTGA
>CAIJKT010000123.1 GCA_903821255.1 uncultured Lentisphaeria bacterium
CCGGATGCCTTTGTGTTTGCCGGTTCGTTACATACCTGAAGGTATGCTCCTCACCGGCAATTCACAAAATCACCTCGGGATATTTCGCGAAACTTGTAAAGTTTATTTATTTACAGCTCCTTACCGTCCGGTGAAACTGAAATCAGACTTGAAAATTAATTTAACCGGCGGCGTGACTTCGCCTTTAATTATTCCGACCAGTTCATGCACGCCAGCGGCACCGAGCCGCCGGCCGCTGCCGCTAAAGCTTACCGCGATTAATTCGGGATAAAGAATAGTATCCGCATCCGAGATGGAAGTAACTATCCGGGGCCTGGCGGCATCGGTCAGGTGATGTTTGAAAATGTATTTTGCCACTCCCGGATAAGCCTGTTCCGTCACAAATAAAAAATCGGGCCGGGCCGGACATTTCTCCATCAGCCAGGCAAGTGCGTCATAACCGTTCTCCTCTTCGGAATTCACTATGAAGTCTTTTTTAAACGGTTTGCCGATACGTTTTAATCCTGATTTTATCCCCGCAACCAACTGCCGGTTCGAGGGCAGCGAGGAAGAGCTCAATATTGCCCCGAAAGTTTTATAATCGTATTTCCCGGCAATGGCGTCAATCAGTAATTCCATGCTGCCGGCCAAGTCCGACTCCACGGAGTTCACCAGTTCCCCGAGATCATAATTCCCGACAACAATAAACGGCACACCGGCACTCTCCGCCTCCGCAACCAACTGACGGTCTATCGAGCCGGTGATTAAAAGACCTTCAAGCTGGTGGAAACCGCACCACTCCGCAAGCCCCTGGTTTTTGTTGGATAATGTCCAGACAAGTTCGACGCCAAGCTCTTCCGCCGCGCCGTTAACCCCGGCCAGCACATTCCGGTTAAATACCGAATCAAGGCTGTGCTGCCGAATCAGCAGGCCAAGCCGGTGTATTTTTCTGATGCGGGGCAATGCCGTGCTGACAAACGTTCCCCGGCCGACTTCAGCAATCAGCAGTTTTTCATGAACCAGAATTTCGAATGCAGATAAAACCACCTGCCGGCCGACTTTGAATTTTTCCGCCAGCGCGCGGATGCTTTCCAGCCGTTGCCCCGGCAATAAGCGCCGGCTGCGGATTTCTTTACGGATCAAATCCGCAATCTGCTGTGACTTCGGCGGTGCTGTTATCAGTTCCATCATTCAAATTCCATTAGTTGACATTTATTGTTATAGTATATGTCAATGTATGTCAATATGCAATCTGATATCTATATATTTCCATTAAAAAGACGGTGGAATTATTATTGCGTCAAATCAAAGCAGTTTCTGGATCATGCAGCACGGGCGTTCTGTCAATCTGCGAAGTCTCAGGAAAATGAACCAGTTGAAAGTATAAAATCATGCAGATTTAAAATGTTTTTATGTTTTTCCGCTTAAATAAATGATATTATGCCGGGATAGATGGCGATTTACGCTGAATTATTTTCTTTTATTGATAATCATGTTGTTTTTTGCGAAATGGGCATTATATTTAAAGCTCTTGTTAAGTTTTATGTTTTTCATGATGCGGGGTGGAGCAGAGGTAGCTCGTCAGGCTCATAACCTGAAGGTCAGTGGTTCGATTCCACTCCCCGCTACCATTACAATTCCAGCCAGTCTCCGGACTGGCTTTTTTTATCTTCGTATATCCAGTTGCAGCAAAGACTTTTACAAATTACACAGTCTCCCGGATACGCACCCCAAAGCCATATTTTTACTGACACAGCCAAAATTACTGGTTCTGCTGCCTGAGCAAACCTTCAACATGCAATCGCAAGCCGTCTTCAATGGAAGTTGACGGAACCGCCAGGCCTGCGGCACGAAGGCGGCTGAGGTCATAAATGCGGTGGCACA
>CAIJKT010000124.1 GCA_903821255.1 uncultured Lentisphaeria bacterium
ACTTAAGCAGCCAATGCGTATTCTTCGTTCGCAATTATGTTTTTGATCGATATTTTGCGAGGCCAACGATCATCCTCGGCATGCAGTCAACACATAACTGACCCAGGCGAATCCGGATCACCCCCGTGTGACTTGGCAGGTTGAAGAAACATTTAACTCCTGCCACATTACATATTATACAGCATTTGCAGTTCCGGCGCAAGCTGGAAGAGCAACAAAGAGGCAGATTCGCATAGATTTGAAAGTGGAAAGTTGTTTAATGTGTTTGCCTGATTTACTTTTTGGCGAAAAACCAGACGGAGGTGTTTCCTTTTTTATAAGACGACTCCAGCCGTTTTCTGATATCTTCACGTGTTTCGGTTTTGCCGGTAAGGACGTTCAGAATAATGGTCTTTTCCGGGAGTTCCTTCAATACGGTTTCCGGCAGGAGAACGATGTCTTCGCAGACAAACGAAGTATTGACCAGGCAGACCAGTTTGCCGCGATTGTTTTCCGCGGTCAGCATATAAAAGTCCTCCGAGATGCCGGCTTTTTTACGGGCAGGAGTTCCCTGCCGCAAAATGTCGCCGTATTCCGCGCCGATGCGGGTGCCGGTTTCGAATGCCTTCATGCAGCGTCCGTCAAACGTGCCCCACCACCATACCAGGATGCCGCCGGCGCCGCACATGATGTCATGGATAATTCTGGCTTCGAGTCCGGCTTGATTGCGGGCGTCAATTTCTTCCGGGTTGTCGGGCAGGCTCAAAGTGCCTTTGGCCATGGTGGTAAAAGTTTTCTGGTTAGCTTTAGTCCATTCCGCCATCTGAACGATTTTGGCGGCGGAGCCGGAAAGCTCGTCAGCCACGTAAACGCCGTTCAGGTTTTTTAATTTGACCAGTTGTTCCCAGTCAATGCCGGAACGCTGTTTACTGCTGCTGGCGGACGGATATCCGGAGGAAAGGTTGAAATTTATTTCCGGATAAATTTGCCGGGCCATCGTTGTGATCCGGTCCAGCAATTCCGTGTTCTGTGCACAGCGGAAGTCCACCCAGCGGTTTTTGTAAGTGGAAACAAGTGTGTCGCCGTCCATATCCTTGATCGTGGCATAGGGGATGCCGCTGTGGCTGGCAAACGCCTGTTTGCAGCGGTTGCAGAAGCAGAAGGAAAGCGGGCTGGAATATTCGGCGTCTTCCAGATATTCTTTGATGCCGTTGCTGCGCAGCAGCGGGATGAGTCTTTCAATATGAGTGCGGATATAAGTTTCGCTCTGTCCCCGGATGAGATATTCCGGACATATCAGCTTGTTTTCCAGTGATTTGCCGAGAGGGTCAGTCCGCCATATTCCGGCGGCGTCCTGGTGATTCTGGAGGTATTCACGGCTTTCGTCAGTATATGGATTGCCCGGCCACCACCATTCGCCCCAGCCTACCAGCCGGAGATGTTTGCGGTCGCTGAGCAGTTTCCAGTGTTCGCGGTTCCGCGCCGCCAGGTCAGGCACGGCTTCTCCGGGTCTGGCCGCCCAGATGGTCATTCCGGCTTTCTCAAAAGTGTCAAGAATTTTCTTCTGCTGTTCCGGATTGAGCAGTGAAGAATAAATGGTATCCACGCCCCAGTCATAGTCTCTGGAATAAGCGGATTTCAATTCCTGAAGCACTTCCAGTTGCTGGATGATCCCCACGATCGGGTGATGCTCATCCGGCGTTGTACAGCGTATTTTGATATTGTAACTGCCTGGAACAATTTTGCTGTCGGCGTTGAGAACGAGGAAAGTCAGGCTGGCAGTCTTGTGATTCAAATCAAAAGGCGCGATTTCTTTGTCATAGGTCAGACTGTATTGATTCAATGCCTTGCCGTCTTCGGTGATGATTTTATGCTCAAAATTTGCTGGCGGCGGAATTTCAAGCGGATGGTTTTTAAATGGTTTGTTTTCCGGACGGGGAACCGGGGAGTCCAGAGTGACGCCCTCCGGCAGGGTGATGGTGATGCAGAGATTTTTCTGCGGTTTGCCGGAAAGGTTCCTGATCTGCATCAGAAACTGTTGGGCGGAATCTTTACAGATATAGACTGGTGTTTCAAGCCTTGCCGCGCTCCAGATGTCCGCTTCCACCGGCGGTCCGCTATAGGGGAAAACCGTATAGTACCGCTGGCATGGAATCTGTTTAGCCGGAACATATTTCAAATCCTCGGTCAACAGAAAGCAGTCAACGAATGCCGGATTCTGAGGTTCCAGGTCATTTCTTATTTTCAGTACAACCGGCCTGGTCCGTCTGAGTTTCATCGGCTCGGTATTGAGTTTGACCCAGGTGAATGCATCGTTGAGCAACAGGTCGTCCGGCGGCGGTGCGGCGGAGAATTTCTGCCCGTTCACTTCCACGGTAATGCGCTGCCGCCCCCATTGGGAGAGAGAACCCACTCTCACCCAAAGGTTGTAGTAGCTGCTGCGGGATATTCTGATGAACGCGGAGGCCTCGGCCTCATTCCCGGCTTGCGGACGGACCAGCGAATGCATATTCGATTCGTTGGGGATGCCGACCTTGACTTTGGTCCAGGCGTCGCGGTATTTCAGGCTGCCGTATACGGCATCATCCGGGGCGAAGCTTTCAGCCTCGAACCAGTAGAAGTCTTTGTCTGCCGGATCTTCGAATCTGGCCGGAATCAGTCCGGCGTCAGTCGTTTTTATCTCCGGCAGCACTGGCGTTGATGGTATCACTCTGGAAATATCGATGGTGTCAATCAGGACTTTACCGGATGCTTCGCGGAATGCGATATTGATGGTCAGGGATGCTGTTCCGTCAGGGAAGGGGCATTCTGAGTTTGCTCCGAATTTGAAAGTATATTTCTCCCAGCCTTCTATTTTTTGTCCGGCAGCGAATGCCGAAATTGGACACTGTTTCAACGGTTTATCTTTTACGTCGCTAAAAACCAGTGAAATATTGAAGCTGCCGGCGCTAATCGCCGCAACATTCATTTCATAGGTTATCTTATAAGTCCCGGCGGCATTCAAGTCTTTGTCTATTTTTCGCGTGGAACTGTTCAATTCAAGACTGGCGTCTTTAGGCGCAAGCGTCAGCAGACTCCTGCCGTCTTCCGACTTTTCAATTTTTACTGAAGCCGCATCGGCGGGAATGATCCGCCAGTTTTTCAACCCCTGCTCAAAATTGTCGCTGAACACATTCTGCCCTTGCAGTTGCGACAATATTGACAGGATGCAGCAAATTATAAAAAATTTCCTCATTCGGGAATCTCCGTAATAAACAAAAATTTTTCTAATATAGCGTTTAATCCGCAAAAGAGAAGCGCATAGACGGATAACATTTTATCATTTATACAGTTTTTGTTCTTTGCAGTATTGATTTATATGAAGAATGGAATTATAATTGTATTATGACTTATAGTCAGTATATGACTTTAAGTTAACGTAAAGGAGACGGACATGGGAACGGCTGAACGCAGGAGCAGGGAAAGAAAGCAGCGCGAAGAGCAGATCGTAAATGCTGCGGAAAAAGTTTTTTTTGAGCGTGGATTTGACAATTCTACCATGGATGATGTGGCCGGGGCTGCCGAACTCAGCAAGGGCGCGCTTTATACATATTTTAAAACTAAAAATGAATTATGCATCTGCATTGTCAGCAGAGCGCTGGCGCTGGTGCTGACCGGATTTGAGAAAGTTTCCGCGGATAAAAAGATGAACGGACTCAAAATGATTCAATCGGCGGGACGGTCATTTCAGCATTTCTACCGCACACACCCCAACTATTACTGCGCACTGCTGAGTTACCGCCACCATCGCGGCGGATGCGGCGCGGAAAGCAGATTTCTGCAACATACGCTGGAAGAGAATGACCGGATCAATGAGCTGCTGGCTTCGATGTTGCGCAAGGGGATGGCGGACGGTTCGATCCGTGACAATATTGATGCCGGAAAAACGGCGCTGACGCTTTGGGGAGAACTTGGCGGATTGATTCCGGGCTTTATTCTGAATGGCGAAGATGTTGCCGGACAGGATTTATTTGAACAGGCGCTTGATTTGATTTGCTGCGGCTTGAACAGTAAAAAATAGATATACAGATTTTTAGAACGAACCAGTTAAAATAACAACAGGAGATATTGCCATGAAAATCATCATCATCGGCGGCGTTGCCGGCGGCGCCAGCGCGGCGGCCAGAGCGGCCAGACTGGACAGTAAAGCTGAAATCATTCTTTTTGAACGCGGGCCTTACATTTCTTTTGCTAACTGCGGTCTGCCGTATCATGTGGGGAACGTAATTCAACAGCGGGACAGCCTGCTGGTCATGACCCCTGATGCATTGAAAGCCCGCAGCGGCATTGATGCCCGCATCCGGCAGGAAGTGATTGCGCTGGACCCGCTGGCGAAAAACGTCAAGGTCAGAAAACTTGATGACGGCACGGAATATGCCGAGACCTACGATAAGCTGATTCTTGCCACCGGTTCCCGGCCGGCGGTACCGCCGGTGCCGGGCGCGGACGACCCGGATGTGCTGCCGTTGTGGACTATTCCCGATATGGATAAAGTCAAAAACCGGATTGATAAAGGTATAAAACACGCAGTAGTCGCCGGCGGCGGCTTCATCGGCCTGGAAGTAGCCGAAAATCTGATTGAACGCGGTGTGGAAACGGTTATGGTCCAGCGTCCACCGCAGGTGATGCCGACGCTTGATCCGGAAATGGCTTCAATGCTGACTGAAACGCTGGAGAAACATGGCGTAAAGGTTTATTTGAATAACGCATTAACCGCAATTAACCGTACTGCCGAAGGCCTGACAGTGACGCTCAAAGACGGCTCCGAAATCCGGACGCAGATGGTGGTGATGGGGTTGGGGGTGCATCCGAACAGCGAATTGGCGCGCGGTGCCGGACTGGAACTGAATGAACGCGGCGGCATTAAAGTAAATCCCTCGCTGCAAACCTCGAATCCGGATATTTACGCGGTCGGCGATGTGATTGAAGTGAACGATCCGGTTTTGAATAAGCCGGTGATGATTCCGCTGGCCGGTCCGGCCAACCGCCAGGGGCGGATCGCCGCGAATAATATTTTCGGAGCCAACGAGACATACAAGGGCAGTCTGGGCACTAATATCTGCAAGGTTTTTGAGCTGACCGCAGCATCTGTCGGGGTCAATGAAAAGCGGCTGATAAAGGAAAATATTCCGTTTCTGAAAACCTACATAATCCCCAGTTCCCACGCCTCGTATTATCCCGGCGCGACGCCGATATACATCAAACTGCTGTTCGAACAGTCCGGCAGGATTCTCGGCGCGCAGGCGGTCGGCACCGGTGGCGTTGACAAACGGATTGATGTGCTGGCGACTGCGATGCGCGGCAACCTGAAAGTGCAGGATCTGGAAGAACTGGAACTGGCCTACGCGCCACCGTACAGTTCCGCCAAGGACCCGGTAAACTTTGCCGGTTTTGTCGCGAATAACATTATTAAAGGCGACAGCCGCGTGGTTGCTCCGGACGCGATTCCGCAGGACGCTTTCATCCTGGATGTGCGTGAAAATGACGAATTTGTCGTTGGCGCGATTCCTGGCGCGGTGAATATTCCGCTGGGCGAACTGCGCGATAATTTCGACAAGCTGCCGAAAGACCGGCTGATCGTGACCCAATGCAAGGTCGGTCTCCGCGGATATCTGGCCGAACGGCTGCTGCGGGACAATGGTTTTGATGTAAAGAATCTCAGCGGCGGTTATCTGGGCTGGAAATTGTTTCAAAAAAATGAAAAGCCGCAGTCAGTCGTGACTACGGCAAATAATACAGGAGCTGGAAAAATTATGGAACCGGTAAAAGATACGGCGGTTGAAGAATTGAACGTCTGCGGCCTGCAATGTCCCGGACCGATTGTTCAGGTTAAAAAATATCTGGAAAAAATGGCGGACGGCAAAATGCTGAAAGTGGTTGCCAGCGACGCCGGATTTTACAATGATCTGCCTGCCTGGTGTCAGGCTACCGGCAACAGCCTGGTCTCAATTGAAAAGACCGGCGGCAATGTCGAGGCCATTGTAATCAAAGGGCAGGGGGGCAGTAACCAGGCAACTCCGGCGATTCAAGCCGGACAACCCGCTGAAAAACGCACGACCATCGTGCTGTTCAGCAACGATCTGGACAAGGCGATGGCGGCGTTTATCATCGCCACCGGTTTTGCCGCGCTCGGACAGCCGGTTTCCATCTTCTTTACATTCTGGGGGCTGAATGTTCTGCGCAAAGAGAACCCGCCTGCGGTCAAAAAAGATATTCTCAGCCGGATGTTCGGTTTCATGATGCCGCGCGGCGCGAAGAAACTGGCGCTGTCAAAGATGCACATGCTGGGCGCGGGAACCGCCATGATGAAATATGTCATGGCTTCTAAAAACGTTGACAGCCTGCCTGAATTGATTGCTCAGGCCCGGACGATGGGCATTGAATTTCTGGCGTGTGAAATGGCGATGAACGTCATGGGCATCAAACA
>CAIJKT010000125.1 GCA_903821255.1 uncultured Lentisphaeria bacterium
CAACAAGCCTTAATGTACTAGCAATTTAAATGCCTGCATCAATATCGGAACCATCAGGATTAGAATCACCGCCGGGAAAATAAATATAACCATGGGAAACAGAATTTTCACCGGAGCTTCATTGGCCAGTTTTTCCGCCCTGGTAAAGCGTTTATTGCGCAGCATGTCGCCCTGTATTTTCAGCAGGTTGCCGATGCTGACGCCGAGTTCCTCCGCCTGGATAATGGCGTTCAGCACGGCAGTGAGGTCGGTCTGTTTGACCCGGAATGAAAGATCGCGGAGGGCCTGCTGCCGTTTTTTGCCAAGCTGGATTTCCTTGAATGTCCTGCCCAGTTCCTCGCCGAGCGCGTCCATTCTTCTCCGGCCGAGAATATCCCGCAGCGAAGTCAGGAAGTCTTTGCCGGCTTCCACCGACAGCGTTAAAAGGTCAAGGACGTTCGGCAGCGCTTTCACGATCTCCAGATGTCTTTTCTTGACAATGGTCTTCAGCCATGCGCCGGGGTAAATATACAGACAGATCATGAGGACCAGGCCGGGTATCGCGTTTCCGCTCATCGCGCACATGAAGAGAAGCGCCATTCCGAACAATGTCAGCAGCGCTCTCACGGCAATAAAATCCTCCGCGCTGACGGCGCTGATGTATCCGGACATCAGAAGATGATCCTCCGTATATCGGGTTACCGGCTGAAAGAGCCGGTGACGGGCGATAAACCGGAAGTTCGGAGCCAGCGGCATGAAAATTTTAACCATGACCGGCAATGCTTTTCTGACTTCATCCCCGCTGCCGCGGTCAATCTCGAGGTCTGACATGAAATAGAAAATCAGCAGCGCTATGCAGGTCACGGAGATGCCTGCTGAAACTGCCGTGACCAGAGTGACTATGCTTGAAAACTCCATGTAACTTTCCTCCGACTTTCGGGTTATATGTCAATCGTGGTGATTTTTCTTATCACCAGATAGCCGATGGTAACCATAATCGCGGCCGCTATCATTGACATTATTCCTACGATGGAACTGAAAAACGCATCCATTGCGCCGGGCGCCGCATAAGACATCATGATCAGCAGAAACAGGGGCATGACCCCGATGATAGTGGCCTGCAGTTTGCCCTGGGCGGTCATTGCGCGGAGTTTGCCGCTGATTCTGGCGCGTTCGCGGATCAGTCCCGCCAGACGGTCAAAAATGGCCGTCAGTTCGCCGCCGGTCTGACGGGCGGTGATAATGGCGGTGGCGACCAGTTCAAAGTCGTCGCTGCCCATTCGCGCATTCAAGTTTTCCAGCGCCCGCTCCAGCGACACCCCCAGCCGGATTTCCTGCATCAGCAACCGGAATTCAATGGAAATCGGACGCTTGTCCTCGGCGGCGATGGTTTCAATCGCCTGGTTTATGCTGAAGCCAGCCTTGAGCGCGCTGCTCATCGACCCGAGCGCGTCTTCCAGTTGTTCATTGAACTTTATCAGCCGCTGCTTTTTCAGATGTTTCAGATACATGCGGGGCATCGGAAAGGACACGATGGCGACAATTATTCCGACAAATCCGCCTTTGCTCCAGGTAAAGTTGTTGCTGTAGAACGCGAAAGCGGCGATTGCGATGAAACACATTATCATGCTGGCCGCGACGCTGACATCCAGTATTTTGCTGGCCGGCATCTGGAGCAGGACGTCATCGAGTTCGACCGCGGCTTCTTTCAGATAACGGTCTTTGTATCTGGCATAGGCGAAAGAAATGAAATCCGCCAGCACCAGAAATATCAGCGTGATGCTGATTCCCGCGCAGATGCTGGCCGCCAGTGAGCTTTCAAAAAACATTTTTCACTCCGGTTGAGATTAACTGTTCCTGCTGAAAATACTTATATCCAGGTCCAGTTTGGCCCGTTCTATTTCCTCCATGAAAGTCGGAATGTTGCCGGTGGGCACATGACGCCCGATGATCCGGTTGTTTTCATCCCAGCCTTCATGCTTGTAAACAAATATATCCTGCATCGTGATGATATCGCCTTCCATCTTGGTGATCTCGCTGATATGGGAGACTTTTCTTGAACCGTCGCGTTCGCGGTTGATCTGGACAACGATGCAGATGGCCGAGGCCACCTGCTCGCGGATCGCCCGCAGCGGCAGATCAAATCCGGCCATCAGCACCAGCGTCTCCAGCCTGGAAAGCGCGTCGCGCGGGGTATTGGCGTGAATCGTGGTCAGTGAACCGTCGTGACCGGTGTTCATCGCCTGAAGCATATCCAGCGCCTCGCCCCCGCGGCACTCCCCCACGACTATCCGGTCGGGGCGCATGCGCAATGAGTTTCGGACCAGATCGCGGATCGCGATCTCCCCCCTGCCCTCAATGTTGGGCGGACGGGATTCCAGACGGACGATATGCTCCTGGTGAAGCTGGAGTTCCGCCGCGTCTTCAATCGTCACAATGCGTTCGCGGTTCGGCAGAAATGAGCTCAATACATTCAGCAGCGTGGTTTTGCCGGAACCGGTCCCCCCGGAGATGATGATATTTTTCCGGACTTTGACGCAGACATCCAGAAACTGCGCCATTTCTTTAGTCAATGACCCGAATTTGATCAGGTCGCTTACTTCAAACGGAGTCTTGGAGAATTTACGGATCGTGATCGAAGGCCCCACCAGCGACAGCGGCGGAATGATGGCGTTTACGCGGGAACCGTCAGGCAGGCGGGCGTCAACCATCGGCGAACTTTCGTCAATGCGCCGCCCAAGCGGAGAAACAATGCGCTCAATCGCCGCCTGAACCTGGCTGCTGTCCGCAAACGCCGTATCGGTCCGGTAAAGTATGCCTTTGCATTCAACATAGACATTGTCCGGGCCGTTGACCATGATTTCAGTGATGTCGTCGCGTTCGATCAGGTATTCAAGCGGGCCGAGCCCGATGGCTTCCTGCACCAGTTCGCGTTCGATGGTTTCAATATCCACCCCGCGCGGCAACGGAATCGACAATTCCGAGAGAATCTCCTTGATCGTATCCTTGGCTTTGTTTTCAAGATCTTTTTCGGTGATTCCGGAAAGTGCCAGTTTCTTCAGATTAAGCCGCTTCAGCAGCTCCATGTGGGCGCGTTTCTTTATTTCCTGCACCAGTTGCCGCATGTTCTCCGGAACTCCGGAAATAATCAGCACCGGGATTTTATCCTTGCCGTGCCGGTCGATTTTCGGCCTTTCTCCAGACATCGCGGAACTGTGTTTCTCGACCGGCTTCTCGGGCGGCTTCACGTCCGCTTTGCCGGCGGTGATTTTTTCCTTCAGTTCCTTGTCTTTTAATTTCAGCTCCTCGGATTCCAGCCCTTTGACGATGATTTCAGCGCGGCCGATGGTGATGACCGACCCCGGCTGGACTTCGAACATCTCATTGGCGGGAATGGGCTCTCCGTCAACGATTGTTCCGTTGCTGCTCCCGAGGTCCATGACTTTCAGCATGTTGTCTTTAAGTACCAGTTGGGCGTGCCGGCCGGATATCTCCGGACGCGAAATCTGAATATGGCAGGAACCGCCAGAACCGACAATATAGGCACCGGGGTTGAGTTTCCCCCGCAATTCATTCTGCCCCGGCTGTTTGATGATGATTTCAAACATGATTTGTCCGTGCGCGTTTATGCGTCAGCGGTTTTTCTGTTGATTTTCACGTTCCTGATTATACTGCATAATATTCTTTTCCAGGAACTTGAAGTCCACGCTCTGGAGATTTTTTTCAAATTTGGTCTCTTCATAATTGCGCAGACTCAGCGACAGCCGTCCCTTCTGACTGGCAA
>CAIJKT010000126.1 GCA_903821255.1 uncultured Lentisphaeria bacterium
GGTTTAATGGAGAAAGTCGTCGAAACTGCAAAGAAAAACGGTGATAAAGGGCAGCAGGCCAGAGCCGGACAATTAATGCTTGAATTTGAATTCTATGAAGCTTCCGCGTACTCCCGTGCCGCCGGAATCGTTCCAATTAGCGGCTGTTTGGAAAATAAAACACAGGCGCTGGAGTTTGCTCGGGCAGTTCCGGATATCGTCAAATAC
Source organism: uncultured Lentisphaeria bacterium (assembly GCA_903821255.1). The sequence continues at coordinate 208 of CAIJKT010000126.1, forward strand.
TCCATTCGCCGTGCGGAAGTCGCACGGCGAATTCTGGAGACTTCCCCAAAGTGGTGGGGTGGGATTTATCCCGTTAACAGAGAGTTTTTCAAGCAGAATTACAGCACTCCCAAGTTGCCGGAAGCTCTTTCGCTTCTTGGCGGATATCTCAACGACCAGGAAGTCAGTGCAGCTGTATTCAAATCGCTCGAAGACAAGTCCATACCTGCGGACTGGAGGAATTTCATCGTCATGATGGTTGACATTGCATCCGGAAAAATAAAAAGTATTCTGCCTGACGGCTCTTTTGAACAGGGCAAAGACGACTGGATTGCCGCTGGCAATCCGACCATTGAACAGGCAGCCACCGGTAAGCAGTCCATGAAAATCACCTTCTTCAAGGATGGAAAATTCGAGATGACGCGCCGGGTTCCGATGAAGCCAGGATGCCAGTATTATTTATCGGCCAAGATATTTATTCCCCGCGATTATCCGCCCTGTACAGTTACTGGGAAAGGATATATCCTCGGCATCAACGATAAAAATATAGGATCAAATTATTATATTCCGCCAGCAATACCAATAGTTCCCGGACAGTGGACGACAATCACAACCATGGCCAACCCTGGACCATGTGCCGGCTTTGGCGATATTTATGTGTTTATAGAAGGGATGAGAAAAGGCGAAAGTGCTTATGTGGATGACATAGTTTTTGTCGAAATTGAGAAAACAGAACAACTTGGGTCTGGGAAAGAATCACCTTCTGCCACAGTGGATACAGACTATTTTGACGGATGGACTTTGGTAGACATTGCACAGCGTGAAAATAGCAGAAAGTATCTGAATATATCCGGGAAAAACGTGAATCTCACCGCAGGGGATAAAGTTGTGCAGTATTTTAAAATTCAGTCACTTCCGATTTCCAATGGCAAGAAGATAGAATTCAGTTTCAAAGCGGAAGGAAACGGTCAGGGGCAGGTCGGTTTTTTTGCCTACAGTGATGAGAAATGGACGCAAACAACAGGCAACATGTATCAAAATTTTACATTGCAGTTGATGCCTAAAGAGTACAGCTTCTCTCTGCCTTTAGAAAGTGATACAATCAAAGCGGTCAGGGTGTTGATAGGCGCTGCCACAAACTCAAACGTCACATATTCAGATCTTAAGATAAATATAAAATAAGTTATTTAATCGTAAATTATAGTTTAGAAAAAATGAATGTTACTGTTGCCGCTGGAGATGTGGCGGCGGTTCAGATTAAGGAGTCGTTCAAAAATAACTGGTACTTTCTACTGGTGTCTCGGAGGCACTTTCGGCTTTGCCGGTTCGTTACAAAGCTACAGCTTTGCTCCTCTCCGGCAACCCCGAAATTTCTCCCCGATACCCTCAGTATAAAAATACCACTTATTTCTTTACAACTCCTAAGTGAAGTTATAAAAGGAAACTTATGAGAACAGTCAGGCATGATGTTGAATTTTGCGTTGTCGGGGGCGGCATGGCGGGGCTTTGCGCGGCAGTCGCGGCGGCACGACTTGGAGTTAAAACGGTTCTGATGCACGACCGCCCGGTTTTGGGGGGCAACGCATACAGTGAAGTGCGCATGTGGATTTGCGGGGCGAGCGCACACGGCGAAAATTTGCGGGAGACCGGTATCATTGAAGAAATTCAGTTGGAAAACCTTTACCGCAACAATTATCCCAACTATTCGGTGTGGGACAGCATTCTTTATGAAAAGGCAGCTTTTCAGGAGAATTTGACGCTACTCTTGAATTGTTCCTGCTGTGGCGCTGAAACCATAGATGGCAGAATATTGTCCGTCAAAGGGTGGCAGCTAACAACCGAAACCTGGCACGAAGTCAAGGCGGATTACTTTGCGGACTGTTCCGGAGACAGCATCCTTGCTCCATTGACCGGGGCTGAATTCAAGCAGGGACGCGAGGCGCCTTCCGAGTTCAATGAAAGTATTGCGCCGGAAATAAAAGGCAATTATCAGCGCTTCATCAAATTGAGCTTCAAAACCCGTCTTGCAACTGCCATCAGGTTAAGGGTTGATAAAACTCAAGGGGAAGAAACTGTAAATATCTTCGCTGCCGAGCCGCTGTGTCAATTCAATTTATAAATGAAAAAAAGGATGTTAAAGCTTGCTATGCAAAACAAAATTATTGGTCTTGAGAACAAGAAGAGTCTTCGTGTTGATCTCGTAAACCCGTCAGTGTTTCGTATAAGGTTGAGTGAAGACGGTGAATTCAAGGAAAGCGGATTGAACAGATACGGTGTCATAAAGGACGA
>CAIJKT010000127.1 GCA_903821255.1 uncultured Lentisphaeria bacterium
CGGTTGCAGAAGGCCGTCCTGGCTGGACGGGGGGAACGCGACCCCGGCAATGTTCTGCATAAGACCCCAAATGTTGTTTGAAAATCTTATCAAAATGTGAAAGCAGTTGTGCTGAACTACCCTCCAACGTGTCGGAGTCGGACGGTTGTCCGTCGGGTTATGCTAGCCGCATGGGCGAAACAGTCTATGCTCAACGACACTCCAAAGTGTCGGAGTGTGGTGTCCAGGATGAGGATATGGATATGTCCAAAATAAAAGAGCGCCTTTGCTGTGCCTCTGTGGTTAAAGGCTGTCCAAAATGAAGGGGCGGGGTGTCCGGAATGTCCGGCATCAGATTTTGGCGACAGTCATGCCCGGTACAAAGCGTACCGGCAACCGGATGTTTTCCGGAGGCAGTCCCGGATTGTCGATGATCCGGCAAAGCATTTCCGCGCCGGCGACGCCAAGCTGAAAGGATGGCGAAAGATATGTGGTGAGCTGCAACTGGGCAGGCAGCATCATACCATCCGCACCGGTCAGGGAGATGTCTTCCGGAATGCGGAGATTGAACTCTCCGGCAGCCTTCAGCACCCCGAGCGCGACATAATCATTAGGCGCGACAATGCACGTCGGTTTCTGCTTTTCCTTAAAGATTCTGCAGGCGGCGGCGTAACCGATGTCAGGATTGAACCCGGTTTCCCCGGTGACCATAAACGGGGCCAGTCCGGCCTGGCGCATCGCGTCCGCAAAACCCCGGTTACGTTCAACCCCGGGGAAGGAGGTTTCCAGTGCCGGAATGTAAGCAATCCGGCGGTGTCCCAGCGACACGACATACTCGACAATCCGGCTCATTCCTTCATAATCCTGAGCCGTGACCTTGCTGCAGACGAGTTTGCCGAATCCGCCTTGAACAGCCACCAGCGGCGCACCTTCGGCAATGAGTTCATGGATAAATTCATCGCGGCTGGTAAGCCCCCAGGCGATAAAACCGTCCACCATTTTGCCGCGGCTGAATTTAAGATATTCCTTGCCGAAAATAAAATCTTCAGTCATGGACGCAATGGTGGCGTACATGGAGCGGCCGGACAGAAACTTCTCCACGCCGCCGATGACACCGGCCAGGTTATAGTCAATGTAATCATATTCGGATTCGATGTGAATGCATTCAGGCGGGGCCAGCAGGGCGACAGTATTGGATCGGTTTTTCAGCATCCGGACAGTATGCATATTCGGATAATACTGCTGCTCATCGCAAATCTGCAGAATCTTCTCCCGGAGTCCGGCGGAAATCTTTTTCGAGGGGGAATCCTGCAGTGCGCGCGACACGGAGGCCACCGACACCCCGGCTTTCCTGGCTATTTCCCTGATGTTTACATTCTCCGCCATAAACGTATTTCCCTCAAGCTAAATTTTATATTCAACGCCGCCGGCAAACAGCGAATCAGTATTGCCGACCGCCACGGACAGCGTCAACGGGCTGCGGCAGAAAAGCAGCCGGACATGAATCAGATAATATTTATCTCCGGTCATCGGAAATGCAAAGGTGCTTCCGCCCTCCGTCCGGTGGAATGCCGGCAGCGCCAGTTGACGTCCGTGATAGTTCGACATCTGCCGTCCGTCAAGCCAGACGGTGATTCCGGTATCGGCGCAGGCCATAATCACGGAATTGTCCATGGTTTCCGGTATTTTCACAAAGGAATACAGGTGCATGTGATTAAAGCAGCTGACATAAGGCGAAAGGTCAAGCTGAGTCCCGTAAAAAATCCGCCGGTCTTCCTGATATACAGTCTGGCCGGGGCCATTCGCCATCAAGGTTTTTTCGAACTCAAGCGCCTCACTCTCACTGATGTCCGGCATTACCAGCCAGCAGGCAGGCGGCAGCATTTCCCGCGGATTGTAAGATACCGGACGGTATGCCGGAAAGGTCTTTGCCGGGCCGTTTTCCAGTTCAATATTGATTTTCTCCGACAGCGTGATAATCCTGGCGGTGAATTCATCAATCGAGCGCGGCAGCCCGGGGATTCCACTCAAAAAATCACTGACCGTAATTTCCGGGTTCATCTCTTCGACAAGGCGGCCTGGAAATGCCGCCGTGCCGTGCAGAATGCCGAACAGCGCGCCGCAGGTAGCCCCGGTGCAGTCAGTATCCATGCCGAAATTTACGGCATGAAGCACGGTCTGCTCAAAGTCATTTCCGCCATACAGCATGGCGGCGGTAATAAAGCATAATTCCATTACACAGTCCGTGAAGTTATGGCTGCCGAACTTGTCCATGATGCGCCGGCGCAATTCAGAATAAGGAACCTGCCCGTGCCAGAGTCCGGTCACAAACTTAATTCCCTGCGCCGTCCTGCAATCCGCCGGGATGTGCCGCAAACCTTCCGCCATAGCTTCCGTCAAACTGCATCCGGTAAATGCCGCGCTGCATGCGGCGGCAATAAACATTTCCGCCCATACGCCGTCGCCGCAGTGGTCCACACTGGCATCCTGCGACGCCAGATACGCCGCCAGCTCGGGACGTCCCGGCGCCAGGCATGCCCATATCTCAGCCCGGATCGCCGCGCCCATTCCGTCCTTAAACCAGTTGTCAACGGCGCCGGACAGCGGCGGCGTCAATCCGCGCTGCATATTCCGCAATGCCGCGCCGTATTCGTCCATGCCGTATTTGATATGCTGCCGCCAGCCTTCGGCCAGTGCGGCGGAATCCAGCTTCAGCCCGGATTTCTCGGCGTACAGCATCCATACCAGCTGCAGCTCAAGGTCATCGTTCGGCCCCTGATCCATGTAGATGTCTTCCGCTGTCAGGAATAATTGATACGGCACTCCCTCATAGGGGCCGCCGATGCCGCCCCCCATAGCCTTGCCCGTCCAGCAGGCGCGTACTCTGTCTTCATAAATGCTCTTGTCTATTTTCATTACCGCCCTGCCAATATATGTTTTTGCGTTTCCGCTTCAGTCTGACGCCACCAGTCAATTATCGTCCGGTACTGACGCAAAGCATCAGCCTCCGGTTTTAGAGAGACTTCGAAAGTGACTGCTCCTGAATAATTTATTTCCAATAATGCTTTAACCGTCTCATCCCACGGAATGGTGCCGCGGCCCGGAAACAGATGTTCATCAAAGTATTTTGACGACTGGATGAACGGAGCGTCCAGTTCCACACCGGCCAGCGCGGCATGATTGTCGTGAAAATGGGTTTCAAAAAGTTTGCTCCCGGCAAGTTTGATCCATTGCGGCACTGATTCTCCGAAAGCATGGGCATGTCCGGAATCGACACAGAACCCGACATTCGCCGCATCCGCCGTCTTTACCAGTTCCGGCAGCAGTCCGATATCCGCCAGCGGTTCAAATTTGCCGACATTCTCCAGTGCAATCCGCATCTCCGCAGCCGCGGCCTTTTCGGCCATGTACCGGAGGTTTTCCGCCGCAGTCTCAATAATGCGCGTCGCCCCATGCGCAGCTGATTCCTTTTCAAATCCGGCAAAAACCGACTGGACGTCATGATGCCGCCCGCTGATTCTGCCGGGATGGAAAACCATTGTTCCAGCCCCCATCTGATGACAGAACCGGACGGTGTCTTCCATGGTCTGCTGCACCGGGGCCTGGCTCTCCGCCAGCGGCGCGAACACCGGCAGCAGACAGTGATGCGAAGATATTTTAAAGTCGTAATGACGTATGATTTTACCGATCCTGACCGCGGCTTTGAACAAATCGAAAGCCAGCGGCTCCTCGCGGTGCAGGCCGGCAAGCATAACATCTGAAATCCCCGCTTTAGCCAGCAGTTCCAGTTGCGCGGCGATCTCCCGGTCCGACTTCAAGCTGATGACTCTGCCGTCCCAGTTGATAATTTCCACCGGGAAACTTAATTTGAATTTTCGTTTTCGATTCATGATTCCTACTCCATAATGCAGGCCAGCAGATTCCAGTTCAGGAAGCCGGGACCTGAAATGCCGCAGCCGGTTTCAGGGTGATAATATTCATGCAGCAGTCCGTTCCCGCGATAATCATCCGCAAGCAGTTTCGTGACATTCACTGCCAGCTCGGAAGCCGCTTTGTCATATCCGTAATTCTTCAACCCCTGCCAGGCCATGTAGCAGGCAATTATCCATACCGGCCCGAGCCAGTTGCTGGGGTTGCCTCTGGATACATCCGGCGAATACATCCGTTCGTCCGCAGACAGCGAACGTATTCCGTACGGAGTCCAGAAACGCGCCGGATTCAGCAGATGTTTCTCGACCATTGAAGATGCCTGTTCGCGATCTGCAATTCTGCACCACAAAGGCAGGAATGACACCCAGCTCATGACTTTAACCGGCAGACAGCGCCAGAACGGTTCCAGATTGATATTCAGCGTGCCGAAAGCCGGATGCGAACTGAGGTTCTGGCGGCATTGCACATCCGCCGAATAATAGATGCCGTCCCGCTTATCCCAGCAGAAACAGTTGATCGCTTCGTTCAGCCGTCTGGCTTCAGCTTCAAACCTGGACTGAATGTCGCCCGCGCCGCAATTCCCGGCGAAGCCGGCGGCGGCGGACAGATCCTGATACATCAGGCAGTTCAGGAAGATGTTGGCGCTGGAGAACGGCGGACGCCCCCAGGCGGCAGGATCATCGTCAACCCCGATCGCCACATCATTGGCCCATACATACAGCCCGGAAGCCTGGTTCAGATAACGCTGCCTGCGGCATTCCGCCGCCCGGGTCAGTGCATTCAGACAGAATGCTTTTTCATCATTATCCCAAATGCCATACTGGTCAAGCATCAGGCAGAATTGCCCCTGTACCGGTTTGGCCATATTGTTTTCCGCCACGGTCAGGGAATCAAACCAGTCAGGATTTTTGTCCGAAATCAGAATCGGCAGGCTGCCGTCCGTTCCCTGCAGCAGGAAAAAGTTCTTGAGCGCACCTTTTGCATAGTGAAGTGTCTGCCGTCTGAAGTTCTCCGCCTGCTCCGCATTTTCGATCTTCTCCGCAATGCCGAGCAGTGCGCACGAAGCCCAGAATGAATCCCAATCCCATAAAGTCCGCGAATATGGACCGCCCGGATCAATATACGGGCAAGCCAGAAAACCTTCCGCCTCATGCAGCATCTCCGCGGCATGTTTTAATGCCACGCTTAGCAGCAGTTTGCGGTTTTCTGAAAATTCATTCATCGCAATTCTCCAGCTTATTCCGGGTAAACTTCGTTCAAAACTTTTTCCGACAGTCTGGCGATATCTTCAGGCTGAACACTGCCTGCCTCGCCGGATGCCGCACCTTCGGCTGTACCATCGAAATGCTGCAGCAGCAAAGTGCCTTTCTCCACAGCAGGCGGTTTGCCGGACAGCATCTCCTGATACGCCGCTTTAATTTCCGACGGCTTTTTCGGATAGCTGGAAACCCTCAATTCATCAATCATGCCGTTCAGCGCCGGAGCCGCACCGGCGGAGTTGCATCCGATACAGAAGTTCTCATCCGCCGCGCCCCATTGCGTTCCAAAGGACTGATCAAATTTCTCGGCAACGGCTTTCCCGTTCACATATATCTGCATGATACATTCTTTTTCCTTTTTGAAGCCCCAGACGAAGGCCAGATGCGTCCACTCCCCGGGGTTGATTCCGGATGGAGACTTCAATGTGGCATAGTATTCATATTTCCCGCCGGCGGCTTTCTTACGGAACATAAAAGCCAGGCTGCCGTTTTCAATACCGCCATAAAACCAGAGCGGGGCATTGTTGCCGACGCTGAACAAATACACAAATGTTTTTTCCGGAACCGCCTTCAAATTGACGACAGCTTCAATCGTTCCTCCTGCGGCATTGATGCGGTCTGACTTAAACACCAGCCGGGAAGCATCGGTCATCACGAGTGCTTTTCCGCATTTCCCGTCGCCGAAGTTCAACGCTTTCTGCTGCAGCGGCGCGACTTTGATCTCTTCGGCTCTGAGCATGATTCCCAGGCCCAGCGCCACAGTCGCAGTCAATAGTGTTTTCGCAAGCATCAGTTCCGTCCTTTTATTAAGCTGTTGAATTCTTCCATGCCGTTTTTAAGCATCTGATATTTATGCTTGAAGGTAATCGATTCACCTGGTTTCAGAAGCTGTTCCTTTCCGAGCAGTTCCATATTGAACGTATCCGGGGCGGTTTTGCACAGGTAGATCCAGGCTGAACCAGCAGGAAATACATTGGCGATGCCGCAGTTTTCAGAGGGGTCAATTACCGCCCATGCCCCGCCGTTTTCCTGCGTGAAACGGTCGTGTTCGGCATTGACGGTGGAATTCTTCAGCTTGCCGTCCGCGCCAAGGATAACCACCTTGAATTCACCGCTGTCACCGCCGAAGCTCAATGCCGGATGTATCCTCAGTTGAGTGGTCAGCGGCACGGCCGTCTTATTAGTCAGAACCGATTCCACTTCCACCGCCAGGTCCGTACCTTTTTTCAGCGTCAAAGTCCGGCGCAAATGAAAATCGCCGATATCAGCATCCATTACCAGCGAATCGCTGCCGGCTCCGGACACTTTTTTCCAGGCAAAGGAATTTTCCCAGCCAGGCCCGGCAAAGGCTTTGCCGATATATTCTTCATAGCCGCCATAGTTGAAATAGGCTTCGCCGATGGACTGCAGCGAATTACTGTCCGACGGTTCTTTCAGGAAATTCTTTCCGGTCTGCTTGTCGCTGAAGCGGATTATCCGTCCGCCCAATTCAGGGATGGCGGCCACTTTAACGGCGTCATTTTCCAGCGTGACCACTGGAACCTGACGTTTCCTGGCACGGAATATTATCCGCTCAAAGTCCTTGTTGAAATTGCCGGAGTCAATCGCGTTCGTCACCAGCCGTTTCATATCCAGGTCGGACAGTTCCCGTCCGTCGGGATTGATTACATATGCGTCCTGTCCGCGCTCAATCCGCCATTGAGCGTGCGGATCAATCCCCAGCGCGGACTGAGTGCCGATATTTGATTTGATGTTGCTGAACGTATTTTCCACCAGTTAAAGTCTTTCCTGCTGGATCGGAGTGAGTTTTCTCTTTGCCGCGCGGTCCAGGAATGCAGCGCATTGCGCCAGCATGGCAGGAGTGAACACTTTCGGCGAAGGCACCGCCACATCGCTGTAAACTGAAGGATGCCAGTCGGAAGCGGCAAC
>CAIJKT010000128.1 GCA_903821255.1 uncultured Lentisphaeria bacterium
ATGAATCAACTCATTCAGGACGCCGGACTGCCGGTAACTGGAGTCTGGAGTGCTGACAGAAATCCGACTAAGGAAGAACTGGCGGCACCGACCGGTCAGGGTACTCCATTGGTTGAAGTAGTAGTTCGGGAGAAATCACCCAATGAACGCTTTGTGTTTGTGTTGAATCAAGGCGGGCGCGGTTCCGGAAAAGTGCGCATTCCGGTGAGCAAAGCCTTCGCTGTTACGGCGGAAGATGTCATCTCCGGAAAACCACTGGAAGGTACTCTACAGTCCGGCGACTGGATTCTGCCGCTGACGCTTGATCCTTTCGGATATCGGGTGATCCGCCTGAAATTATGAATTTAGGCAGTTATTATTTTTATTGTATAACTCGCTATAATTGTGAATTGGATTCAGGAATTACCAATAGCACTCATCTGTTCCATAAGGATTTACCGTATTAAATATAGGAGATTTAGCAATGGAAAAAAACGTGTGTTTTATGGTGGCAACAATGTTCCTGGCAGTTGGATTGGTTTATGGAGACATTGACCCCGAACTGAAAAATTTTCTGGCGCATTCACGGCAGGAACGGGTCGCAGTGGTGGGCATCGGCGATAGCAATCAACGGTTTGGAGGTCACGGTTGGAGCGAATACATGGCGGACTCATTTCAACAGCACTTTGGCGCTTTCGGTACCGGGGTAATCTTGTGCGCCAATACGGTGGCGGATCAGGCAAACGGAACCAAAAACAGCGGTGCACCTGAGCCGCTGGATATTACTGCGTTCTCATATTGGTATCTACCTTCAGGCGTAAATCAAAAACTCAATTGGGACATCGCTGGATTGCTTGTTCCGGCCAATCATCCGTTGAATATCAAGGGCAATCTCGAATATCAATTGGTCTACGGTACCTTTAAAGAGTCCGGCGGCAGCATCAGACCAACTGTCCGCATGGATAAAGCACCTTACACAGCACTTCAATCTCTAGCGATAATAAACACGGATGCCGACATTGTTGCCTTGAAAAGTGCTACGTTGACCATCGACGCAGACCCCAATCGCGACTATCCGCTACGCTTTTCTCCAGCACCGACACCAAGTGTCATCTCCGGACCGTCACTGCTGGCTTACGCGACGGTGGTCAATAGTGAAAAAAACAGCGGTTGTAGCTATCAAACGCTGTACGCTGTCGGCGGTCACTCATTATTTGACATGCTGACTAACCTTAAAAAACGGAGTACTGATGGGATCGCAACTTATTTTCAGGCCATAAGAAATACTCTTAACGGGCGCAAATCATGCCTGATTATGATCAATTCAGGACTCAACGATCTTCATGCTAAGGGTAAGTCTTTTAGTCCAGAGGGCTCCGACATTTCCTCTTCTCCGGACAGTTACCGCAACAATCTCTTAAAACTGGTCAGATTGCTTGAAGGTGCCTGGATCAAGGCCGGAGGCGCGAAAGAGACGATTTTCTTCGTCTTTATGCCGAGCCACCCGATTTCGACCCCGGACAATCCGATGCTGGTGAGCTACCGCCAGGCGGCAGCAGAATTGGCGAAGATGCTGCCCAATGCAGCCTGCATCATGTTGCCGGAACTGGTTAGCCAGGAAACCATGGATAAGGGCGGATATTATGACAAGGCTAGCAAGTATCATCTCAGCCGTATCGGTTATCAAAAAATTTCAGAAGCGGTAGTTGAAAAACTCTAAGTAACGTAATTGCCATGTGGACAGACTTAATTAAGTGGTCGAAAATAGGAAAAGGCACAATAAGAATCTGCAAAGCAACACAAACAGGCTTTGCATTCTGGAGGCGTAATCCATGACAATGTTATTTCACAACGAAGACTGTACTAACTTTTTCATGTATCATTCGATACCCGGCGGTAAGGCTGGCGAGGTTGTTGACGCATATGTTGATGTGATGGCGGAAACCGGCATCACCGAGTTCCTCATCAACACGAATGGCCGCCGAACCAACTATCGCAGCGTCGTGTGGGAGTCCTTCTGGGACGGTTACGACCCTGCCGGTCCGGACAACCAGCCATTCCTGGCGGCAATGTCGTCCGTGAATGTCGCGGCTTACCGGAAGGTTGTCGGGAATATGCTGGCCTGTCATCAACAGGGCATTGACTATCCGGCACGCGTTATACAGCGCTGTCGCCATCACGGCATTTCTCCTTGGATCTCGCTGCGGATGAATGATTGCCATTATAACGACATTCCTGAACATCCGTTTCATGGAAGCTTCTGGAAAGAAAACCCACAATACAGTCGGCAGGGCTGTACCGGGTACTTCGCTAACTGCCTCGACTACGCCAGACAGGAAGTCCGCGACTACTACAAGGCGCTGATTGTGGAAACCCTGAACCGGTATGATATTAACGGCATCGAACTGGATTTTATGCGCGAGCCATATCTGTTCAGTAATGGCGCCGAGCTGGAAGGGACTCCGATACTAACAGCTTGGATCAGAGAAATCCGCAAGCTTGTAATAGACGCTGCAAATAAACGCGGTCATCCCGTCCAATTAGGCATCCGGGCTCCATCTCATCCTGTTGCGGCGCTCGGTCTGGGGATCGATGCTCCAGAGTGGACAAGAGAGGGTCTGATCGATATGCTGGTCGTTACACCGCGATGGGCTACTATTGAATTCGATCTGCCTATTCAGCAATGGAGGAATTTGTTGGAAAATTCAAAAGTGACGTTAGCCGGCGGTCTCGAGGTACTGTACCGACCATACCCTGATGCGCCTGCAACCGTGGTTTCGCCGGAACTTGCAACCGGAGCTGCGATTTCAGTTCTCTCACGAGGCGCGGATGCCGTCTATCTTTTTAACTATTTTCAGGACGGCGTGTGGCCGCTCCCGGTATACCAGAGCACTCTGAAAGCGATGACGTCGTTAGACTCATTGCTGAAGTTAATCAGTTGTGTTGGAATTACATATCGAGACATAGTTGCCCCGAATGAGAACTACCGCCCTTCGCTGCCCGCAAACGGCAAGGAAATTACGCTTTCTCTAAGCCTTGGCCCAATCAAGGAGAATCAGCAGTGTAAGCTGTTGATCGGTCTGGCATCTGCACAAGGATGCCAGGAGGCATCCATGATTGATATTGCCATAAACGGCAATCCGTGTACGATTTACAGTTATACAATGAAAGACGGACTTAATTTACTTGTTTTCGACGTTCCGTTTGCCGCCACGTCCGTTCATGAAATTAAGATTGCCAGAAAGGAGCAGAGTAATCTGAAGATTGAGCGGTTAGAAATGTCAATACAGAATCTGAAGTTTTCCTGAAAATTGAAAT
>CAIJKT010000129.1 GCA_903821255.1 uncultured Lentisphaeria bacterium
ACAGCCCTGGAAAAGAGAGTCAATAATAGTACCTTCTGTATTAATATTGGAAAAATCGCAGTACATGAATACATGTTCAGACCAGCTCGCAGGTTTCTGAAGTTCATTCTCAAATTGTTGCAGCTCAAATAGCATGATGCTCCTGTGATAAAACTTATTTCTCAGCTATCGGCGGCGATTGCTGGGAAAGTGATGATTTTCAACAATAACGGATTCGCAAATTTTCTCTTGTCTTTGTTATAGATTAATGGTGCATCATTGAAATTCAAGTAGAATTTTGATTTTCATTTTTAGGATTCTTGTGGAAAATTTGTGGCAACAAATAACAATGTCGCGACAGCACTGATCTATCCAGCAGAAAATCATGCAGTACAAAGCCATCGAATTCAGATACGGTTTTTGGAATAAATCTCATTTAAATAAAGGCAGAATCCGGCCCAGCCGCCGACTCCGGCGATATTCGGATTTTCCATGGGGCATAGTTCGTGAGTGGCCGAAAGCGCTTCCGGCAGGCAGCGGGATTCGGTCCAGTATTTTAAAAACGCATTGAAGATATTGGTGCTGATTGATCTTGCCGTTTCATGCATACCGTAAGAATTCAGTCCCTGGATCACAAGCCAGTTCGTCATGACCCATATCATCAGCCGGCGTTCGTCCATGAAATCGGCGCTAAGATCAGTAGTAATGGCCGGATATTTGCCATAATAGTCGCTGCTCAGCAGATATTTTTCCATCCGCCGGGCCCGGTCTTCCGGCACAATGCCGGCAAACAATGGCAGAAGATTATCCAGCCCCCGGAAATATCCGCCTGATCTTGTCCTGAAAATTGCTTCGGTATCCGCATTGTAATCGAAGTAAAAACCGAGTTCATCATCCCAGAAACGGGCATTGATTTCTGCGGCTAAATCATTGTATTCCTGGCGGTACTTGAGTCCGCCGGCTCCTGTTTCACCGGCAAATTCAGCCAGTGTTTTCTTTTCAAACGCGATTAATGAATTCATGCCGATCCCCGCGACATAAGGATACTTTTTAGGTCCGGTCGAGTAATCATTCCAGAAGCCGCCGGCACCGGTGCAAATTCCTTTTCGCATAAAAGTGCGATTGACATAACTGTTATGCATGGACAGAAACGGAAAGATTGTTTTCAGCAAATCATTATCTTTCCGCTTGTTATAAATATAAGAGGCGGCGACCATCCAGACCGGATAAGTTGTCCCTCTGATTTTATCGTCTTTTTTGAGCGTCAATGAACCGGAATCGCGGCCGCCATGCTTCATAAAATACAGCAGCCCGCCGATAAGCATCTTTCCGGCTGTTTCCAGATTGAAATCAGCCATGGCCATTGCATTGAGAAAATGATCGGGAGACCATACCGGAGGGTAGATTGCCGGATCTACCGCAGAAACAATTCCGCAATATTCTTTTCCCCTGAAAGTCTTTCTTATTTCTTCAGGCATGCAACAGTCGCGCAGATATAAATATTGCTGAGACAGTATCTCTTTGTATAATTTATGATTCTTGCCCCCGGGGATTTTTACGGACAGTTCAGCATCCGGCAGCTCGGGAATACATGGAGGACGGTAATCCGGTTCATATATTTTGATTTCCGGCAAGCCGGAGATTTCCGGCAGCGGGTACTGCCTGGAGATGTCCAATGATTTTCCCGCTACAAAATCATTCTTGACTTTCTCATATTCGTCAAATAATTTAATGAAAACGCGATCAGAAAGTTGCGACGCGGTATAAGATTTGAATCTCATCAAGCCGCTCACGTCAACCACCCTGCCGAATGCCCGGAGCACACAAGGCATAGATAACTGAGCGAAATTGCGCCGTTCATTCTCTCTTGCGCCGATAATGTCCAGAAATATGTTTTCTTCGGCTTCAATCCGGCAAAACTCTCTAAACCTTCCTACGGTTATATTCAAGCCCGGCATTCTGACATGCCACTGCATATTGGAAACCGTAATTTTCGGGGTGCATTTTCTTGCAGCGGCAGCCAGTCCAATCAATGTTTCAGCAAAATTGCCGGGATTTAAAATACAAAAACAATTCCTGCCCTCTTTTTTTACTGCATAAGCACCGGCAGGTTCCTGAAGTAAATAGCGCAGCAGCAGGATTCGGTTATGGTCCAGGCCCTTTGTGATCCTCCCCTGCTGATTTACTCTTACGTCTCCGATATACATACCGTTTAGGACTGAATTTTTAACCTGCGGATCAACTTCGCTCAGCAGTCTCAACCTGATCATGGTTGTTTCATCGCATAATACAAAGCTCAGCCGGCGGAAAACTGCAATTTCCCGGCTGTTTTTTTCTAAAAATGAAAAATGTCCCTCAACTCCGGTCAAGCCGGCAATATAGCTGGTAACTTCCTGAATGGCAGAGTTTGAAATTTTCGATGATGCTTTTTGTTTCATAATACTGGCTAAACTTATCAGTTTTATTTCCCGACAACTCCCAGGACCGCATTTCTAAACCAGACTTTTCCGGTTTTATTGCGGAAGAGCGTAAGATAGCTCACCGACGCGACCGGTTTGACGGGAGTATATGAGAAGGATGCTTTTTCCCAATCGTGAGTGCCGGTTTTAAACGGCACGACTACACCGTAGGTCTTGGTGCCGTCAGGGTGCGTAATGTCAGATATATGCCGTAATCGTAGCCGGTGGTCTCGCCTGAAGCGTTTTCAGCTTTGCTCTCGGCGGAAAACTCGATAGCCCGGGGTTCGGTCTGGTTCAGCTCAACATTTTGCTGAACTCCACTGATCTCTTTTTCTGTTTTGCATTCGCAGGCAACGATTCCGTCGCTCTGGATGACGGTATTGTCCTTGCCCAAAATATTCCATTTCCCCAATAGATTGGTTCCTGCGTCCTGGGCGGCTGCCGCCGCCACAACAAATCCGCAAACTGCTGCCGCGATACCCAATGATTTCATCAGCCTTGACATTTTCTTCCTCCATAGTTGAATGGTAAATTTAACTTGTCTGTTACTATAATCTCTTTTACGGAATTTTACGATAGTCTTTTTACTTTCCGGCGGTGCAGCTCCAGTCGCAGCGCATTGTCCAGGACTGGGCGGGCTCCAGTTTGATCTTGGCGGAAACCGGTTCAAAGGTTGAGGCCTTCTGCTTGCCGGAATCCCAGAAAATTATACAGTGCAGATCTTTGGCGGAGGTGATTTCCGCAGTAACTTTGACCGGACTCCACGGAGCGGAAAAGACTGCTTTCGGAACGGTTATCCTGGTCATCTGCTCCATAATGGACGCACCTTCCAGATCCTTATCCGGCTGCGCGGCGAAGCGATATAGTTTGCAGATGAACAGGCGTGGAAAGGTTTCCTGCTTGCCGTCGTTCTCCATGGCGGCCTGACCGCCCGTGCCATTTTTGATTTCGAACAGACCGGGAATATTGTGCCAGCGGAACGAGAAAGCCAGCGCTTTCTTCGTATTATTAACGATTTCCGAGTTGAGTTTAAAGCCGCTTACATTGACGTCATAAGTTTTGCGGATGACAATTCCGGACAGATAATTGTTATCGGTCGCGGTAAGTTCCCGTTCCAATGTAATGCCGAGACCATCGGCGGTTTTAGTCTGGCTGACTACTTTATACGGGGTGCTGATGGCGCAGGCGGCGGCTAAAGGCCACCAGAAGGCATCCACCGCCAAGCCGAATTTCTCATCCTGGCTGACCAGCTCATCTTTGCCTTTGGTCCAGCTCATCAAGCGTCCGCCGCCAGCCGGGTCCAGCGTCAATGTCATGTCGCCGGCTTTAAATTCGACGACGGTCTTGGTATTGAGGGTCTTTTTCACGCAGGAAACTCCGGCATTGCTCATATCTTTGATCCCGGAATAATCCGGCAGGCCAAGTTCTCTGGCGGCCTGTTCGCGCTTCCCGGCGGAGAACTGTTTTTCCCACTGTACCGCCTGTTCAATCGCGGGGAGACGCGCTTTCAGCGCTTTATCCATTTCCGCCGGAGTGATGACTTCGCCGTAATTTTTCCCGGCTTCATACGGTTCCAGCACATAGAAATTCCAGCGCAATGCCCCGGTGTGCAGCAGAATGCCTTTTTCAAGATCGCCTGAGCCCAGGGCAATCTCGCCAGCCGCATTGGCGAAACAGCGTTTCCGGTCTGGCTGGGTCAGCACATATTTCATTCCCTTGTCGATGGAGCCGACTTTGAGTTTGAAAAATATTTCGCCCTTGAGCCAGAAATTGCCGGCGGCGATCAGGCGGCGTCTGTCTAATTCATAACTGACGCATTGCAGCAGCGAGGCGTTAGCCAGATCAGGGATTTTCTGCATAAAATCGCCGCCTTCGCTCCAGAAATTCGGGAAATTGGTTGCCGGGACGGGGCTGACAATCTCCGTCTTCGCCGATAGTTCGCGGCGGCCTTTGAACACATAATTTTCATATTCGGCGATGGTGTTGTTTGAGTTGGCCAGTGCGCTCCAGTAGCGCTGGTCGTAACCGCGCGGGAAATAGTAGGCGAAAGCTCCATCCCAGCCGTTCAGGAAGAAACATAGAAACTCGAATCCCAGCGCCTCCGGTTCGGTAATCATGTCGTTGAGTTGATAACCGTGCGCAAACGCAATCAATTTCGGGCGTCCGGCCGGGGCAGGCATCCTGTCAGCTACGAATTTTTTCATATCGCGGGCGGCCAGATAAGTGACCAGATGAATACCGGTATTATATTCATACGGTTTGGTGAACGGCTGGAAGATGTACGGTCCCCATACTTCGATCCACGGCAGTTTGTCCAGATAATCCGCCGGGTTATACTGGGCGCCTTCATGATTGGTGTTTTCGATAAAGTAACTCCAGCCGACTTCCGGCATGAAATGCGCATCTTTGCCGACTTTTCCCCCCAGTTCTTTAATAGTCTGTTCGATAGTCTGGAGCATCATTGCATGCTGCCAGCTCCGGAATTTGATCCATCTGTCGTTGTATGAAGTAACTATCGAATTCGGCCATTTTTTATCAACTTCCTCGCGCGGCAGCTTGCTGTACCGGATGAATTCCTCTTTGCAGCGCGGACAGAAACAGCCTTTGAAGTCGAACATGTAGGGTTCCCAGTTCGGCATGATATTGTCGGCTGCATCCCTGCTGACCAGAATTTTTTCCAGCATGGTTGCGACATGTTCTTTGTAGTACGGCCCCTGCTTGTAGACTTCAACCGGGCAGATGGCTTCCTCCGGTTTATTGTACGGCGAGCCGTCGACCAGCCGGAAAAATGCTTCGTCAGTTTTCTTTGCCTCGCCAATGCGGTAGCCGTTGCACAGATGATAAGGCTGGACATAGCGGGAAATGCCGGTTTTTTTCATTGCGTCCCGCATGGTTTGGGAATTTGCGTCATGCACACAGTTGAAGCCGTTATTGATATAGAAAGGCACGAATTCTTTAGTTCCGGCATCGGCAAAATCGCTTTCCCGCTGGAGCATGGCGGCGCTGCGGAATATTTTCGGCGTTTTGCCGGATGATGCCGGAATTATTTTCAGGCTGAATTTTTCCGGTTCGCTGCGATAACCGCCGTCTTCCACCCAGTATTCGGCGGGATACAGTTTTTCACCCGGCGACAGATCGGTTTTCAGCATGGCGGAAGCAATCTGATAAGTGCCGTAAAATTCCTTGCTGATCGAATCTTTCAAAGCGCTGAAGTCAATTTTATAGGTGATATTACCGTTGTCATCACGTTTCTGGCCGGATATTTTAAGGATATCGCGGACGTCAACCAGCTTGAATGCCTCCGGAATTTTGAGATAAAGCGCCGGATGTTCCAGCTTCATCGCATTTTCGTTGCCGAACGCGAACACCAGCGTGCCCGGCTGGCCGGCTCCCAGGCAGAAAATATTATCAAGAAAGGCGAGCGGCATCAACTTGACGGTCATGCCTTTTTCCATCTGCACCGGCTGCAGTTTGACGTCATCCAGATACGCCTCGCCGCAGCCGTAAAGCGCCAGCGAGATGTTCAGCGAGCGGGTTCCGGCGGGTGCGACAAAATTCAGGCTGTTGTCCTGCCAGTCAGGCTTGACCGGGAACTCGACATTCAACATTTCCTTCAACTGCTTGGCTTTCCACTGTTCCGATACGCTGTCAAAAAACGAGACAAAAGCGCGGAACCCGTTCAGGCCAGGCGTGCTTTCCAGTTTGCCGCGCAATTTGAATGTCAATTGATATTTAGTCGGCGCGGATGATTCCGGCAGTGCAACGCTCTGGTTGATCCGGTTGGAAATCATCGGATTGCCTTTGGCATCGCGATACTGATTTACGTTCAGCGGCGTGATCAGCGCCGCGCAGCGAGCACCGGATGCCGGATTCTCCGTGCTGATTTTTATGACGGTCAGCGGCTCCATCTTTGACACGAGCGCTTCGCCATCTTTCTGGTGAACATAAAAACAGCCGCCCCAATTGTTGAACGGATAAGGATTTTGCTGCAAATCTGTTTTCCCTTCTTCGAAATCGCTGAATTTTAGCAGATTTCCGCCCTGCGACGTCGCCTGTTTCGTCCGGCATTTGGACAGATCGACGCTGACGCCGCCCGCATCAAATCCGTCCGCCCCGTCTGCGGCAATCGCACATAATAATGCTCCAATCAACAAAAAACTTCTTTTTATCATCTTCCGAAATCTCCTTTATTAATAACTTTATTTTTTATGTAGAAAAATTACTTTTTAAGCATGAATGTCCGTCAGGCTTCTCCCGTGTTTAATATATTTTATTTTTTAATTTAACATAGCTCTATTTTAACTAACATATTGTATATTCCTTTTTCGTGCATAACATTCGGATGCGTGAAGAGTTGGGCGTATTCTCTTTGTTTGATGATTATAACGACAGTAATTGTTCTTAAAATAATTTTAGATAATAATACCTGTGTATGCAGTTCTATTATCCGCCGCCGCTTCCGGCGGCAGATAAGTTCTTGTTTATTTTGCAATGACGAAAACCTTTTCCAGAATGTTGTTGTTTTCGTTTGCTTCCGTAACCTTGCCCGTACTGTCGGCCACCACCCTTACCTTGCAGGTCCCGGCGGTGGTGGTGACGTTGTTCAATTTTAATGCAGCAGTCGCGCCTTTCGCCAGATCATCGTAGTTTACGGTACCGGCCGGACTGCCGTTGACATAAACCGCCGCAGTCTGCCCTCCGGCGCCGGCCGCGGTCGGCCCGACCCCGGCATTGGCGATTGTGAAGTTCACCGTCACTTTCCCCGCTTTGGTTGACGACAGCGTGATTGCAGTCACTTTCAGATCCGGACGGTTGTCCAGGAAAAACGCGGCGGAGTTGATATTATTGCCTTCGCGGGTTTCGAGCAGCTTGCTTTTGGCATCCGCCCAGACCATGATGGTGGTCTGCTTCCCGGCGGTGATGAACCCGCCGTTGATGGTGGAGCTCAGCGTGACCGACGCTTTGGGCGCCAGATTGCCGAATGACACCATGTCCATTTTAATGTTGTTCAAATAAACCTTCGCCACCAGATCTCCCGCCGCGACACTGGTCTTGACGGTTCCGACATTGCTGATCCGGTATTTAACCGTCAGCGGCTGCCCGGCCACCGGCGGCTTGTCCCACCAGACCTTGTCCACGCTCAAATCGCATTTTGAATTGTTCTGCGGCATCTGCACCGGGCCGACGGTCGACGGCGGCGCATAGATTTCCGGATTGAGGAGAATACCGTCGCCGAAAGCATAGGTGATTTCATCTTTGTATTCATCCGCGCGGGTATTGGTCAGGCTCGCCCCCCGGATGTTTTTAATGCCGTCGATCCCGCATTTCAGCGTCACCTGATAAACCATCCCGGACAGATCTCCGGTAAGCACGATTTTGCGGCTGATCGCGTTGTACTCCATCTTCGACAGCGCAACCGGCTTGCCTGTTTCATCCGTGATTTTCACCGTATTCGCATTGATCGTCTCCGGAATGAAACCGTCGATGTCCGGCGGCAGACCGGGACTGAACAGCGGGACTTCAATGGTCGTTTTATTAATAACCTGGGACTTCAGGTTCTCTTCATCCACCCGCGGGGCGAATGGTGCACATTTCGGATCAAACACCAGGAAATGGCCGGTCCAGCCGCCGCCGCCCTCCTGAGGATACTGCGACTGGGTGGCAAAACGCGCTTCTCCGACATTAAATCCGTCCGTACACATAAACATCATCGGTTCGCACTGGGAGATCGGCGCTTTTTCGAGAGTCACTGTCGCAGCCGTTTTCTGCCAGAATACAATGCCCGGGGTGGAACCCGTTGTGGGTTGCCGCGCCATGTAATAAACGCCGTTGTACTGCACGAGATCGTTATAGGTGTATTGCGCAGAGCTTGAGTAATCGCCGATATTGCTGATATCTGTCTCATGCCAGACATATACTCCGATCCCGCTTCCCGGCACATAGGTATTATTATTCATGGTACTCATATATACTTTTCCGTTATACCTGACAAAAGCATATGCTCCGTATGCGACGCCCGATGAATAGTCGCTGACATTGCTGATATCCACCACCTGCCATGGCGGAGTAAGCGGATTCCCGGTATTGTTGTCTTTTACGCTGACGTACACAGATGTACTGTCCGTCACGGAATCGCCCAGTTTATAGGTTTTAAGGCTGTTCCAGGTTTCATAACTCTTTCCCTGAGCATCAGAATAATCCTTAATCCAGGAAATGGACTGCATCGTGGCCGCATATATATCGTCAGGTCCTCTGGCATACTCCGGGAAGCCGGGAGCTCGCGGGGTAGTGCGTGACGGGTTGTATATCATGTTGTCATGCACGATGCCACCGCCGAAGGCGTCAAGCCCGAAGGCCATGAAGTCGGACAGCAGATTCTGCGCAGTCTGATAACCGCGCACGGCGTAAATCGTTTTGTTGTTGATCGCCAGATCATAAACATTTTGAAACTTTGATGAATTTGATAACTGAGCCCAGGTACTGCCGCCGTCAGTTGATTTTGCCAGCATCCTGGCGGAAGCATAAGGCCAGGACAGCGCCATGTATATTTTACTGCTGTCCTGCGGATCGGCAATTAAGGAACGGGCATAGAATTTTACAGATCCGGCACTGTTGAGCACCGGAGTATTGATAACTTCGACGGGACTGGCGGTTCCGGATTTTTCGGTGACCCGGATAACATAGTTTTTGGCTTCCTGCGTACAGGTTGTCTGACCGTCGCTGCCGATTCTTGCCGCGGTATAAGCTATTGCGCAGCCGACGGGAGCCAGAATGGTATTATTCGGTCCGGCGGCCAGAGCATACGGCGGCTGAACAACGATGGAGCTAAGATCTGCCGGCGGACTTTTCACTTCCGGAATCAGATCGCTGATGATGATTTTCTCCACTATCGCACTTTTGGCCAGATCATACCTGATGAGCGCGATTTTTCTGGTTGAACCGTTATACCACCCTTTGGTAACCCACAGCGTATTCGCGGAGGTTTTTACCATCTGCGGGGCTGCGCCGATAACCGTGATGTCGGTGTCAATAGTATAAGCTTTTGCCGTTTGAGCGCTTTTGCTGTATTCATAGATACTGCTTGATGCCCCGGCAAGTTTGGAAGAAACTTTACTATACTGGCCGTAATCGCTGTAATAGAAAGAGAAATACACTTTGTCGCTGTCATACGGGTCAGGATAGATAGCGCAGCCGGCCGCAAAGTCATTCTGCAATGCCGGAACATCATGCCAGACTTTACTGACCAGGTCGAAATATTGAACCCCTTTGTAATGGGTCACCCACATCAGTTTTGATGCCTTATCATAAACCATTCTGGCGACGCGATTATTTTTCAGCGGGCTGTTGAGGTCATTGGCGTTTATCCAGTTGAGGATATTGCCGTTTGCCGCGTCGTAGACGGCGATGCCGCCGCCTTCATTGCGCATGTGTTCGCGGTAAAATTCATCCGTGCCGCGGACGTCGAAATACATATTCACATTCATTGCCGGTTCGCCGGTGCCGCACCAGATCTGATTGTTTACCGGATCATAGGCCACGCAGGTCTGGTGACGGAATTTAATGTCGCTGCCGTCATAAGCTTTCTGGTAGTCAGTGATTGCCGCGGTGTCGGCATTTATTGCCAGCAACCCGCCGCAATCCCGGTTCATCAGCCGCGACGGGTGTGAACGGAAGCAGGTGACAACAGAACCCGGGATGAATGTCGCGCCGCGATAAATGAAGGGATACTGATCAACCATGTCACTGCTTGAATAGAAATTGTTATCCACCGGCAAATCGGCATAGCCATAGCCTGCATTTTCAACGTTATTAAAAAAAGCGAACATCAGGCCTTTGGCGACAGTATCCATGGTCGCGGTCAACTGTTTTGTGGCCGGATTCGCCGGAACTTGCACCAGTTCAATATTACGTCTTTTCAACTCTTCCCGCACCATAGTCGAAATTTGCTGATGCAGCGTAAGAAATTTGGCTTTCCCGCCGTTCTGCTTGTACGATGCATACGCAGGGGCGCTGGTGTCGTCGATCATTTTCCTGATATTATTCATCCCTGCGCCGTCCAGCCGCGACACGATGTAATAACCGAATTTTTTCGAAGAGAATTCCTTGTTGAGAATGTCGGGATTGTAATAGTAAAAGTATTTATTCCGGCTGAAAATATCCGGGATGCCGTAGTCTGCCGCGGACTCGGACAAATTGAACAGCACATAGACGTCAGTAAGATGGAACGGGGCGCTGGCGCTTGCGAACTCCGGACTCGCGGCGTACATCG
The DNA here is from genome assembly GCA_903821255.1 of uncultured Lentisphaeria bacterium. Next base: position 10,708 of record CAIJKT010000129.1, read on the forward strand.
GAATACCGCGCGTTAAAACGATATAATTTATTTTGTCGGTCAGGTTGTTGGCCGCCAGATGGTTTTTTATGGCGTCAAGCAGGGCCTTTTTCTCAGTTGCGGTCGCCTGCCCGAATTCGGTCCCGGCCCCCTGCTGGTCGGTCATGGAAACATGCACAACATTGATATCCGGAATCTGGCGGGCGGTTTTATAATACGCCCCGATCTCCACCGAAGAAGGCGCTTTATCATTGATTACCAGCAGAACATCGTTGTAAGACGGCAGCCCGAACGAGCTTATTGCTGAAGCCGAAATAAATACCGCTATAACCAGTTGCCATAGTGTTTTCATCATAATCTCCCCATTTTGATAGATTGTAATATTTGCTTCAGTAACTTAAAATTTAAAATATGCATTATGATTGCAGCCGCATATTAATAATATGCGGCTGCCAATTTTATAATGCGTGAAATTATTTTACTGAAGCCGGCTCCGGTGAAATGACAACATTACTTATTGCAAAACTGGCTTTGGCCGGGTTTGTAGTGAAGACGCCTGCGCAGGCATAGGCTTTATCTTCAGTTTTCGCCATATCGCCCTCGGCGCTTTTTTTGCCGTCCAGTTTGACTTCATATTTCCATGAAGTTAAGTCCAGCATGATATCCACGGAAAGCGGCTCGCCTATTTTGGTAATTTCTTTCAGTTCAATGTCCTTATCCCCCAATACAACTATATCGGTTTTATTATAGCTGAACATCAATGTCAGAATTGACTGAAATTTGGTATTCTGCATTGAAATGAAACCGAGGTTTCCGGTTTCGTGTTTCAGGCTTACCCAGTCCAGATGGAGATAAACCTTGCCGGCGGATGCCGGTTTACAAGTTCTATCCCGGTCAAAATATACTCCGGCGGACAGTTTGTCGGAATTGTCATCGAGCACAATCGCTTTTCCTTTGAGACATTCCACATTTTCCACTTTGACCGTTACGCCGCCGGCTTCGTTCTGGGAAATGGAGGACGGCCTGGTTGAGACACTGCCTTCCGCCGGTATCGCAGTTTCCGGCGCCGAGCCGGTCTTCTGCTCTGTCAGATTCAGTTGCACTTCCATGAATGCGGCGGCATTCAACGAGTACAGCGCCGCGGTCAGGGCAATAGTTGCGAACGTTAATGTTTTCATGAGATCTCCTTAATTTTAATGGTTTGTAATATATTTACAGCTAAATTAATTATTTTCCCGGGTATCTGTTTTTAATCTCCATTCATTGCAGTTTATTTGGCAAACCTGATTTTTCCGAACATCAGCGGCTGGGCGAAGCCGCTGCCGGTGGGGGACCAGCCTGAAAGTTCAGATTTGCCGGTATAGCGTTCCCTGAAAAAATTGGCAGTCCAGCGTGTATCCGGTTTCGGCATTTCCTTCAGATCCAGGCTTTCCCAGGGAATGAATATCTCGACACTCCAGAAATCCTTTCCTTTGAACGCCGCGTATTTCCATGCCGGATTCCAGTTCATGTCACTTCCATGATCGGCGCGCTTGATAATCGCCCTGCCCAGACCGCCCGGATTTACCGAAAATTGCACATGTGAATCCATCTGCGAAGTCGGCAGAAGGAAAATCTCAGCAACATCGCCGCTCCACATATTTTCCGGGTTCATATTCACTTTAAGCTGCTCCATCAGCGGCTCCCGGCAGTTGATTCCGATAAACAGTCCCTGTGCGTTGTAGAACAAGCAGGCGCGGGAAGATGCGTCCGGACTGCCGCCTTTGGAGTTTTCTCTGAAACTGGAGGTTATTCCCGCCTTCAGCCAGACGGGTTCATCCAGTCTGCCGTCAAGCGTGACGGGATCGTTCATCCTGGGGATGACCATGTTCAGGCCCTCGCTGGCGGGGACTTCCGCCACCACGCCCAGCGGACAGGCTTTGTCATAATAATCCATGGTCCAGGGGGCGCCGGCAAAGCGGCTGTCAGGGCTGTTGGCAAGCGCTATGCGCTCTTTGCCGGTAGCAACGGCTTTTTGCCACGCCGCTGTTTTTTCCGAGGCGTCTGCATTGCGCGCAATATCTGCGGCTTTAACGCCGTCCAGAGTGAGTTCCGCTAATTTCCAGCCCCTGGCAATCCGGTCAACGCGCCAGCGGCAGCGTTCATCTTTGCCGGCGGCGGCAGCAACAGCTTTTGCGATCAGTTCACTGCATTGCCGGCGGATTCCGGTATATGCCGGAATAATGCAACTGTCAAATTGTCCATAACAGTGCCGTTCTTTAAAATTTTAGTCGCGTCACAAAATGGAGACCTAAGCAGTAATTCTGCTGGATAAAAAATCACAAGAGTTCATTTTAAGATTGCTTAATAACTTAAAAAGGACGAACTCTTGTGAAAATAGAATGCAATTTTAACTATAG
>CAIJKT010000130.1 GCA_903821255.1 uncultured Lentisphaeria bacterium
CCATTTTGTGACGCGACTAAGATATTAATGGTGATGCAGAATCTGCCGTGGCCGAAGATAGATTCTTCCCCCATAGATGTGTGTTACGATGAACTCGGTAGCGACACCGCCAAAATGAGTTTGATCATTGTGCTGGAAGAAAGAGATAATATGCTTTGCGGCTGGTATGAATACGATACCGCCCATTTCGAAGAAAAAGACATTGAGGCATTTTTCCGGCAGTACATTTATCTGGCGAAAACTCTGACAGAAAATCCAGATGTGTCAATATCGGATATCCTTATTCCGCGAAAAGACATTTGCCGGCGTCCCGACTGTTATATTATCGGTGAAACCGCACTGGCCAAGGCCGCGGGCGAGATTCTGATTGATAATGGATTTTATATCAAAGGCATATTCACGGATAATCCCCAAACACTGGCATGGGCGGATGAACACGAAATTCCGTGCCACGCACCGCAAAGACAATTGATTGCGGGCATTGTTTCATCAGTGCGCCCGGATTATTTGTTCAGTATCGTCAACGGTTGCATACTGGATCAGCATATACTTAACCAGCCGCTGAAATATGCCGTCAACTATCACGATTCCCCGCTGCCCCGCTATGCCGGGCTAAATTCAACCACCTGGGCGATAATCAATAAAGAACACGCACACGGCGTCACCTGGCATCAGATGACTGCGGAAATTGACGCCGGCGATATTCTAAAACAGCATGCAGTATCAATCTCGCCCGATGATACATCCGGTTCGCTTAATGTGAAATGTACCAGAGAAGCTCTTGCCGCATTCAAATCTCTGGTGCTTGAACTAAAAAACGGATATGCCGTTCCGATTGCTCAAGACTTGACCAGACGTACTTATAATCCTCAATCCCTGCGGCCTGCAGACGCCTGTACCATTGATTTCAGCAAAAACATCGAGGATATTTCGACACTGGCCAGAGCGCTGGATTTCGGCAATTACGGCAATCCGCTGGGAACGTTGAAATTCGCATCCGGCAACATATTCTATACGATTAAAAAAATCAGTTTTTCAAATGAAAAAATAACTGACGCCTCCGGCAAAATAGTTGAGGGCAGTAATGACAGTATCTCCATTACTGCAGCCAACGGGATTGTCAAGTTGTCTGAAATAACCGATACCGAAGGCAATGCTGTCAGTATCTCCGCTACCGGACTCCAACCTGGAAAATTCCTGACCGAAAATTTCAGTCGTGAACTGCTGGACAAATATTACAAAGAATGCGCTGCCATGGAAGAGTTCTGGGGTGAAAGCCTGCAGACGCTGCAACTGCCGGAAATCGCAATTCTGGAAATGGAGGACAAGATCAGTTCAAGCTGCGTTAATACTGTGCCGCTCCATTTCTCGATTACTCCTGAAACCAGCCCGGCATCAGTCTTCGCAATGTTCCTGTCCAGGATTTCCTGTGAAGAAGAATTTGATATTCCATTCAATACGCCTTACCCGGCTGGAAATGATTTCCCCTCTATCTTTGCTCGGATCGTGCCGATGCGGATTAAAATTGATTTATCAAAAAATGCGGGGATGAATCTTGAATCCGTCGAATCCGGTATAAAAACGGTTCTAAAGAAAAAAACTTTTTCCCAGGATGTTTTCATCCGTTACAAAAACCCGAAAAAGATTGAGCAAACTGCGTTCATATTAAAAATAAGCCAGGCCGGCAACTGTGAACTGGAATTATACCAGCAGAAAACCGGAAAATTTTTCGAATGTTTTCAAAATTTCTGCACAAATCTGAAAAAGTCCCCTGAAGCGCCACTCCGCGATATATCCATCCTTAGCGACGCTGAAGAATCCCAAATTCTCTACGAATGGAATAATACCGAATGCAATTTTGATCTGACAACTCCGTATATCCGGCATTTTGAAAAGCAGGCGGAAAAATATCCGGAGAAGATCGCGGTTACAAGCGGCAAATACGCATTGAGTTATAGCGAACTGAATTATCGGGCGACCCGCCTGGCCTGCCACTTGCGGCAGCACGGCATCGGCAATAACCGGATTGTCGGCGTACTGACGGACAAGTCAACGGAAATGGCGATTGCCATACTTGGCATCTTCAAAGCCGGATGTACTTATATGCCGCTGGATATTCAGAGACAGACTCAGGAGAGAATTGAAGCAATGATTTACGATTCAGACACTGAAATCATTCTTTCCGCATCAGGAAACAACGCGATAATTCCGAAGAATATCCCCGGGCACATCAAAATAATTGATCTGTCGGAGCTTGAAATTTATGAGGGGGATGTTGCATTCAGGCCGCCGGAAACTGATATTTCCATGGACGATACCGCTTATATTATGTACACGTCCGGTTCGACCGGAATCCCCAAGGGGGTCATGGTATCGCAGCGCAATCTGCTGAATCATAACTATTCTGTCATCAGAGATTACGCGCTTACCGCCGGCGATAACGTTCTGCAATTCAGTACGCTTGGCTTCGACATCTCGATAGAGGAAATATTCCCCTGCTGGCTGGCCGGCGGCACCCTGGTATTCATGCCTGACGGCATGCTTGAATCTCCGAAGAGTCTGTTCGAGTTTATCATACAGAAAAATATCTCATTTCTCGATCTGCCTACTTCCTACTGGCATGAGCTCGCCGGCATGGTGAAAGATTCTGAATTTCCGGATTGCGTCAGACTTATTGCCATCGGCGGCGAAAAAGCATCGCCTGAACGTTTTGCCCGATGGCGGAAATATGTTCCAGGAACCAAGGTTGTCAATACCTACGGCCCCACGGAAACAACGGTCATCGCCACGCTGGGCGATAATCCTGAAACCATCGGACGGCCGGTGGCAAATACTCATGCATATGTACTGGATAAATTGAAACATCCGGTTCCTGCCGGCATCAAAGGCGAACTCTATATCGCAGGCGCAAGCGTCGCTAAAGGATATCTCAATAAACCTGCAGAGACTGCCGCGGCTTTCATGGATAACCCGTTCATCAAGAATGAACGGATGTACAGAACCGGCGACAAAGTAATTTTC
>CAIJKT010000131.1 GCA_903821255.1 uncultured Lentisphaeria bacterium
AGTGCGGTCATGCTTCACGCCCTTTTCAACTTCTGCCTGAACAATTCTTCTAATTGATCAAACAATATATTTCTGTCAAAGTTCTCTTTATAATACTTCAGTGCATTATTGCCGGTTTCCGTGCGTTCCGTTTCAGACATGCGATACATTTCGAGGATGTTTCGTGCTAATTGTTCAGAATCTCCTGAGTTTGCGACTAATCCGGCGTTGGCCTCTTTCACGATCCGGCTGCACTCGCCGTCCAGCATCGTCAGTACTGGTTTTCCCCAGGCCATATATGCCTGAAGTTTGGCGGGGACAGTCATGGCAAAAATCGGATCTTTCTTCAATGTTACCAGCATGACATCAGCGTGATTGATAAATCCGCCCATTAATTCCAGCGGATATTGCCCTAGTAAAAGAAAATTATCTGCAAGTCCGCGAGCGGCGATTTCATTTTTGATCCATTCAACCCGCCGCCCGCTTCCGATAATCAGCCATTTGATGGATTTATATTCTTTCAGTTTTTCCGCTGCATCAAGAATTGCAGGGAAGTCCTGCGATTCTCCGACATTTCCGGCGAACATGATCTTGAACCCTTCCGGAATCAGGCTGGCGTACTGAAAATCAGTCGTTTTATCCGGCAGCGCAGTAGCTTCAGACCAGTTAGGCAGATAGTACAATTTATCCGTAGGTACCTGGAACGACAGTACTGACGGGCGGAAAGCCTGCGATGCAACCAGCAGTTTATCGCTGTATTTATAGACAAAGCGTACCACCATCTTTACCGGTTTGAGAATTGCCGGACTGGTGATATTTCCTGCGGCGGTTAAACTTTCGGGCCATAAATCCAGTATCCAGAAGAAAACCGGCGCGCGAAAACGCCATTTCATGACTAGCGCCGGAATACCGACAAAGATCGGTGACACCTCATGCACAAAAATAATGTCATACTTACCCCGCAGTTTAATGATGCCCCAAATTGAACTGAATAAGGCAAATGACAAATAATTCAGCATCAGCCGGATTCCGCCGCTGTTGCCGCGCGGTATCAGCCATGAGCGGATGATTTTTATTCCCTGATATTCGCTTTCGAGATTCTTGAAAAAGCCGTAGCCTTCATAGATTTTGCCTTTTGGATAATTCGGCAATCCGGTCAGTACCGTGACTTCATGGCCTCGTTCTTTCATTCCGGCGGCGAGGTCGTTCACCCGGAATAATTCCGGGTAAAAATACTGGGAAACTATTAATATCTTCATACCGTGCTTCTGTTTAATTGCGCTTGACTTGGCTATTTCTGCCAGTCGTAGCGGCTGAATTCATCCATGTTCCGCCAGCGGTGGGTCAATTTGGCCGTACCAATAATAAACTTTGTAACCCGCAGGGAGGTGTTCATCACATCATATTCTACAGGAATTTCGCGTTTCGGGAATAAATCCGATTCCGTAGTTACTACCTCCACGGCATTCAGCAACACATCAGGATCGAGCCCGGTCATAATTATAGACCCGGCGTCGAGAGCCTCCGGGCGTTCCAGTGAATTTCTGATTGTTACAGCCGGAAAATTCAAAATTGCCGATTCTTCGCTGATAGTGCCGCTGTCGGAGATAGCGCAGAACGCATTGATTTGCAGTTTATTGTAATCGAAGAATCCGAATGGTTTGAGGAATCTGATGTCTTTATCTGCGACATTCAAGTTCAATTTTTCCAGCCGGTTGCGGGTTCTCGGGTGAGTGGAGACGATTACCGGCAGTTTATATTCGTCATGCAATCTTTCCAGACACGCCACTACTTTGCGCAAATTGTCGGGATGATCGACATTTTCTTCGCGGTGAACACTGACGATAAAATACTTGCCGGATTCAAGCTGCAAGCTTTCCAGGATGCCTGATGCATTGATTTTATCCAGCTTTCCAGTCAATACTTCCCGCATGGGCGAACCGGTCAGGTAAACAAACCGGTGTGAAAGACCCTCGCTAAGCAGATGACGTCTGGCGTGTTCGGTGTAAACAAGATTGAAATCGGAGAGATGGTCAATCATTTTCCGGTTGGTTTCTTCCGGGACATTGGGGTCAAAGGAACGATTGCCGGCTTCCATATGATAAGTAGGAATTTTCATGCGCTTGGCCATCAGCAGTGCAATGGCGCTGTTTGTATCGCCAAGCACTAAAAATGCATCCGGTTTTTCCTTGAGGATGACTTCTTCAGTTTTGATGAGAATTTCCCCTAGAACTTTTCCCAGAGAAGAGGTGTCAACGTTGAGAAAATAGTCCGGTTTGCTGACACCGAGATCATCAAAGAAAACCTGATTCAGTTCATAATCATAATTTTGTCCAGTGTGGACAAGCACATGATCGGTGAATTTTTCAAGCGTGGAGATAACCGCCGCCAGCCGGATGATTTCCGGCCGCGTTCCCAGGACTGTCATAACTTTTAATTTAGTGACTGGTGACTGGTGACTGGTGACTGGTAGATTGTTCATTTTATTATCTCTTTCTTAATAAGATTGTTTTAATAAGCCCTTGAGTCATTCTTGAAATAGCATATAATTTTTCAAGCAACGATTCAAATTCGTGTTCATTTATATAATTCAGATTATTTCAATTATTAGTTAGGCTTCAAGTTCAGCAGAGCTTGATAATGCGATATGC
>CAIJKT010000132.1 GCA_903821255.1 uncultured Lentisphaeria bacterium
ATAATCTCCACTTCAAACGGAGAATTATTAATCATCGAAAACGCATTCCAGGTACCTTCAGGAAAGAATCCGACGTTGCCGGCAAAAAACAGAAATTTTGTCTGCTCCAGGTCGGTGGATGGAAATCCGTCACAGAAATAATTGCCGATTTCGGCGAGGATATTAATTGCCGCCAATTGCTTTTCCCTGGATAATTTTCCTTCACGCAATCCTTTGAGGATGTCCACCGAAACCACATCGGTACAGAATTCCGGCAGCGTATCGTTTAAGTCGGAATTCACCTGGGCCTGATAATAGTCGAGAAGCTGGCTGATCGTGCCGCGGTCGAAACCTCTTACCCCGATCGGGATGACCGGCTTGCCGACTTTCTTCCCGTATGCCCGCATTCTTTCACAGATATTCAGCCATTCAGTGAGCGTTCCAGGGAGTTTGCGGCTGCCGGTGGCTTTCTCCAGCAAGTCCATGTTCACATACATGCGGAATGTATGAGTAAAAATGCCGATGCCGTAATATTCCGCATAATTCCAGTCAAGGCCGCCGCGCATGTCATCAACATAGGTGTCTTTCCACGGGATGCCTTCCAGCGGAGTTCCTTTATTGAACGGGTTGGGACTGCCGATATATTGAGAAAGGGGGGTAAAATACTGATTTCTGATATCTGAGGTGCCCAGTAATTCGATCAAATCGGCCGGGTCGCCGCCGACCAGCTGGGTCATAAACCACTGTCCGTAGCCTTGAATCGGCACTGTCGTCTGGACCACTTTGACTTTCTGGCCCTGCCTGGCTTTGTAATCTTCAAACAGTTTTATTGCTTCATCAAAGCCCTGTCTGAATCCGTCTTCCAGTTGCCAGTGCGCAAAAGTAATGGTTTTTACATCTTTATCCCGGAATTCGCCGCCTTTCTGGCCTAGTACCACCATGATTATGGAGACGATATAAAACGCCAGCGCCAGGATCAAACCTAATTTCTGAAATTTTGACGATCCGGTATTTTCGTCGTATTTATCTGCCATGACAAAATGTCTCCTTATTTTTTACAGCCCAGTTCTTCAAGGTATCGCTCGACTATCGGAACCCGGTTTGAAGAAGGAAATTTCTCCAGGAAATTTTTATATGCTTCAATCGCTTTCTGACTGTTTCCCAGTTTGACCTGATATATCCTCCCGATCCGGAACATGTTATCCTGTTCCAGAGTGGGGTTGGCGATTCCGAGCTTGACCGCCGCTTCCAGGTGTTCAAGCGCCTGTTTATAATCTTTTTTAACCGCGATGTACTCATAATCAGCGAACAGGTGAACAGGCCCCAGAAGTTTCGGATCGCCTTTGAACGATTTGATGAAGTCCTCCACATTCTGGAAGGCTCTGGCGGAAACTGCCGCATCGTGACTTTCAATCAGCGGCTGGTTTTTGTAGACTACGGCATAGCAGGCTTCAGTGGAATCATGGCTCAGTTTGATGATTACATCATAAATATCATTAACTTTCACCTCATCCGCAATATTGCCATAAATATCTTTGCGATCCTGGATCAACTGGGCGACTCTGGCATAGGCCAGCGCGGTTTGTATTTTCAGGTCCCGTGGCAGATTTGAATCGCGGTAAAGTTCTCCCAGCTCCTCAAATCCATGCGGGATGTTCTGCGAGTCTTTATCGTGTATAAGACATAATGCGTTTATCAGCTTCCCTTCCGGCTTGTTCTTTTGCTTCAAGGCCAGTTTTTTTGCTTTGCTGAAATTCTGCTCGGAATAAGCCTGAAACATTTCGTCTGACGGATTACCTCCGGCCGCGGCCGTCATTGCGGTGACTGACGCCGCTATGAACATCAGCAATTTAAACTTGCTCATCATCCCTCCAGTTTATGATCTGCAATTTATTGGAATGCAATATAAATCCTGAACGTCTGATGTTCAATAAAAACATTCCGGAATGTCATTTTAATGGTGCCGCCGCCATCTGCTTGAAAATGGTTGCCGGAAATCATTTTGCCCGGAATCGCACAACTTAACCGGCTGTCAGCCTTCCGGGAAATCCCGTCCTTCTCCATGCAGACGGGTTTCCGCGGTCAGCTTAATTTTGGAATCATTCAATATTACTTCTTCTTTTCGGCCTTCTCCACCAAATCATGGTCAGCCGCTGAAACATGCCCTTCCACCCAGCCGTCATCCAGCGGATTGTCTTTTCTGGCGTTAAGATCGTGGAACAGCCGCTTCATGTCCATGATGCCGCCGATCATAAACCATACTGTTGAAA
>CAIJKT010000133.1 GCA_903821255.1 uncultured Lentisphaeria bacterium
CCCTTGCTTTTTTGAATTTACAGCAATGACAATGCAGATTTAAGAATTAACAATGATCTGGTGAAATTATTTGAGCAGAGCGACACTTAATGTTTCTTCTGATTCAGAATATTTCATTTTTCCGGTTCTGTTGTTTTGTATATAAAAATTAAGATACTATTTTGAGTAATTCGGACTATTTTATGATATAATGTGATGACGCAATAAAAGGTAACAGATATGGCGAAAGCTTCAGAAAAATTTCACGGCGTCGAAAAATATAACTGCGCCCAGGCAGTGCTTAAATTCTTTGAAGACCATGCGGCGGTGTCGCCTGAAAAAATTGAGGAGTTCAAGCTGTTCGGGGGCGGTCGCGCTCCTGATGGTGTATGCGGCGCAATTTACGCAACGGAACACATCCTGAATGATAGAGATCTGGCGGCTGAGTTGAAGGAGACATTCAAACGCGAGGCTGGTTCGCACTGCTGCCGTGAGATCAAGGCTGCCGGCCGTTTATCCTGCGCCGGTTGTGTTGATCTGGCGGCTGATTTATGTGCGGAAAAAATAAAAAAGTAGATTGAGCACGGAGATTTGAAAGTGGCCTGGTTGATGTATAGCGCTTATATTTTCTGCATGGCAAGTTTCCTGTTCTTGCCGGCAATCTGCTATTCAATACGTTTTTTGGACCGCAAATATATGCCGTGGTGGTTGTTAATGCTGATATTGGCGGTTGCCGGCTGGCTTCTGATCAATGCCGCGTTTCGCGGTTATGATCTCTACGGCGAGATGATTCTGGAGGCGCTGCCGGAAAGCGCGGCGGTAGAGTCCACCCGCAGAACTATGTCATATGAAGCGGAGGCGGGTTTGGCTTTATATTGCGGCTGGTTATATCTTCCATTACTGGCGCTGCTGCTGCTGCCGGTTTATGCCTTTGCGGAGTATCTCCGGTCCCGCAGTCAGGTGGAAGAAGAATGACTCCATAAAGATTATTCCCGATCTGCTGCTAATGATACTTTCTGTTTCATCCTTATTTTAAAATGATAATATACGGCAATAATTAAATAATCTATTGTAAGACATTGCTTAAATTGCGGGTTATTATATAACAATAGATGATTTAAATTAATTTTAATAAATTAAACTAAGGAATAGAAAAGTGAACCGTAATTTTTATATTGACCTGGCATTAAACGGGCTGCGAATGCCTATCGGCTCAGACCTGGTGCTTAAGGAAAAGGCTGACCACGAACAGAGGCTTTTTAACGGCAAACTGCTTGGCGAAGTTATTGTCGAGACTGCAAAAAGATTCAATACGCCGCTGGCGTTCCCGCTGATGGATCTGACGGTGGAAAAGGAGTGGCTTGTCGCGTTGCTCGGAATCCCCCGAAACAATATCAGGGAATGGCATTTTGAGAAGAACCCTTCGCCGGAAGATTTGGCTGTGGTAAAGCAGGGGTTGCACGAAAACAAATATCTGACCAGGCGGATTCAGACCAACTGCGAGGCGATCAAGTATGTAGCTCAGAATTCAACATATCTGCCGGTCGGAATGTCCATTGGTCCGTTCTCGATGATGACGACATTGATTTCTGATCCGATCACTGCGGTTTATATGGCCGGTGCCGGAGCGACTGCGCAGGAAGATGATGAGGTTGGAATGGTGGAGACCGCACTGGAAATGTCAATCGCGATAATTCTGAAATCCATCAGAATGCAGCTTGAGCACGGCGCAAAAGCCATCTGCGTTTGTGAGCCTGCCGCCAACAAGGTATATATTTCCCCGATGCAGCTTGATGCCGGCTCTGATGTTTTCGACCGTTATGTGCTTAATTACAATAAGCAGATAAGAAATCTGCTGGCGGAATATGACGCCGACCTTATTTTTCACGACTGCGGCGAACTGGTTGATTCAATGGTCACGAAGTATAATCAGCTTGATCCGGCAATCCTCAGTCTTGGCAGTTCAAGAAAGATATGGGAAGACGCCGGACTGGTCAGCGAATCCACCGTCCTTTTCGGTAACCTTCCGACCAAGAAGTTTTATTCCGACCGGGATATCACAAAAGATCAGGTAAGAGAACAGAGCCTCACTATTCTTGAAAATATGAAAAAAACCAACCATCCGTTCATATTAGGATCTGAATGCGATGTTTTAAGCGTTCCCGGCGCTACTGCTACAATTATGGAAAAGATCGAAGCAATGCTGACGGTTAAATAGTTCCTCTGTGTATAGTCGTTGAATGTATTGATTAATCAGCCGCCCGTGATATATTTTCTGTAAGAAAGGATGGGATTATACATGCTGCGGAATTGGCTGATTTTCTACTTGCAATGCTGGCGTCCGTATCGCTACCGGCAGACTCCCGCCGGTCTTTCCGATTTTGTGATCCCGACTTTCAATACCGCGTTTTTCGTCCGCGTTATAACCCTGATCATTGTCTCCTATATCGTATTCGGAATCTTTCTGATACCTGCGTTCATCAAGGGCGGCAGCATGGAGCCGACCTACAAGCGGATCGGAGTCAATTTCTGCTGGCGGATGCGCTATCTGCTGCACGAACCGCAGCGCAAGGATATTGTAATCATCTATTATGCCGATAAAGTGCTGTTGCTGAAGCGGATCGTCGCATTTGAAGGCGAAACGGTCGAGTTCCGCAATGGCGATCTATATATCAACGGGATGATGCTTGAGGAACCGTATGTCAAATACGCCTGCGACTGGAATCTGCCGCCGCGGAAAGTCAAGAAAGACCATGTATATGTCGTCGGCGACAATCGCAGCATGCCTATAGAGCAGCACAAGTTCGGACAGGTCGCCAAAGACAGAATTTACGGAGCCCCGCTATGGTAAATAAGATCAGAATAAGCGTATTCATCAAACCGCTGTTACTGCTGCTTGCCGCTGCCGCCGGAGTCCTGATCTGGCATGTTTATTTCAATAAAAGCGATAAGGAGCTGATTAAAGAACAGCTTTATCAATTCCGTTCCAATGCCTCAAAATATGCTGGAGAAGGCATGGCTCAGGGGGTGCTTAAGTGCAAAGCGCTGGAAAAGCTTTTTGACAAAACCTGTCATGTAAACATCAATGTTGACATGTTCGCCGGCAGTTTTTCTCCGGAAGAGGTATCATCAAAGGCGATGTTCTGCCGGAATCACTGTGCCTCCGCAGTTATTAACTTCTATAATATAAAAGTCACGGTTGACGGCGATGCCGCGGACGCGGCTTTGACCGCATCGCTGGATGGTTCATCCAGGGACGGCAAACGCTTTAATGAGTACAGGGAACTGCTCTTTTCTTTGAAGAAAATCGAAGGTAAATGGCTGATTTATAAAATTGACATCCATCAGATCATCGAAAAATAGATGATTATGCTTTAATGACGGTATATATTACTTAAACTCCATAATAAGGAACTGGTAATGCTGAACGAACTATCGAATGTGACGGCGCTGATTGACGCGGAGATTGATAATGACGATTTTCCGTCGGCGGTAAAGCCGGAATATCTGCGTCTGGCGGTAAAGGACTACCCCTGCCGCGGCGGCAAGCGGCTGCGGCCTGCGCTGCTGCTGTGGTCCTGCGGTCTGGTTGACGGCGAGATTGACCACGCCATTCCAGCCGCCGCAGCAGTGGAGATTTACCACAACTGGACGCTGGTTCATGACGATATCATTGACAATGACAGTGTGCGCCGGGGAATGCCGACCACGCATATTCAGCTTGCTGACCATGCCGTAAAGCATTTCGGCACAAACCCGGTTGCGGCAGATAAGTTCGGCAGGGATTTCACCATTCTGGCTGGTGACATTCAGCAGGGCTGGGCAATCAATATGCTGCTCAAATCCGCGGAACGCGGAGTGTCGGCGCCGGTCACGCTGGCGCTGTGCCGCCGGATGCAGGAACTGGTGAACCGTGAACTGATTTCGGGTGAGGCGCTGGACGTTGAATTCCCGCTCAGAGGATGGCGTAATATCAGTTCGGATGAAGTGATGCGGATGCTTTATCTCAAAACCGGGGCGCTGCTGCGCTTCTGCGCCGAGGCAGGCGCGGCAATCGGCACTGGAACACACGATTTTTCCGAACCGGTACTTGCCGCACTGGGCGAATTCGCCGCTTCCGCCGGCATTGCGTTCCAACTGCGCGACGACTGGCTGGGCATCTTCGGGGATTTTAATAAATTCGGCAAAAGTATCGGCGCCGATCTGGCTGAAGCCAAGCCGACAATTCTTCTGCTGAAGACCTTTGAACTTCTCGGCGAAGCTGACCGCAAAAAACTGGAATCGTTACTCGGTTTGCCGGAATATGCTGCCGGACAAATTGAGACCGTCAGAAACCTGATGCGCGATTCCGGCGCTGAAAAATATGTGCTGGACCAATCCGCGGAGCTGTCCGCTAAAGCCAAATCCATACTGCTGCAATTCGAGGACAACCGCTACCGCCGGTTACTGCTGGAATTGAACGATTACCTGGTTTCCAGGGATAAATAAGTTAACTGCCGGAAAACGGGACTATCAGGAACATTGGGTCGCGTTTGATGATTCCGCCAATCAGTTCGGACATGCCCTGGGCGTCAATCAGTTTTGAATCGGCATCGCCGATTCTGCCGTTCTGCTGCAAGGCATGTTCGAGAAGAACATTTTCAACCCTTGGATAATTCCTTTGCAGTCCAGGCATATGCGGGCAGGTGGGAACCGCAATGGTCCTGCCGTTGCTGTCGATCACCGACGGCTCAAACAACTGGCGGCAGACTGTCGGCGCACCGTTAGTGTTCTCTACTAAATGCAACGTGGTGTTCGAGTTGTGGTCAACGCCCAGCAGGAGTATTTTGCCCCATGCCTGAACCAGCTTATGATACGGCGAACCAATTCCGGCGGAAACCCTGCATTGTTCATGGTCTTTGAGGATGTCCCATGCTTTAGGCCCGATGCCGGCCGTGCAGTGAGTAGGGCTTAATGACCGGATGACGCCGGGCCGCTTTCTGAACGTTTCGGTGATGATACCGAGCTCGGAAGGCGAATTCCGGATATCAAAAACACATTTGCCTTGTGCAAGTAAAAATTCTGAGCCTTGCTGGAAAGACGGCATCAGCAGGGTGCCGCCGTCGCCGATAACTTCCAGCAGCGCGTCAATCACGGTATCCGCGCCACCCTCCACCATGCCGGTACGGGAAAGCGAACTATGCACCAGCACGATATCGTTCAGCTTCAAACCGAGCGCTTTCAAGCCTGCGACGATGTCCTGCCGGGTAACTGTTCTTCCCGCCGCCATACTCAACTGTCGAGTTTCGACTTGAGCAGTTCGACCACCAGTTGCGGGTTGGCTTTGCCCTTGCTGAGCTTCATGACCTGTCCGATAAAGAACTGCAGCACCATGGTTTTGCCGCTGCGGTACTGTTCGACCTGAGCAGGATTCATTTCGATGGCCTGGGTGACATAAGTCTCTATTGCGTAAGAATCCGTGTATTGTACCAGGCCTTTTTCATCAACCACGTTTCTGGCGTCTTTGCC
>CAIJKT010000134.1 GCA_903821255.1 uncultured Lentisphaeria bacterium
AGAGAAGAGCTGTTTGAATTTTGCCGGCACCTTATAATCAAAATGCCAGTTACCGTCCCTCAAATGGAGATATTTCGTGTCAATTGCCATAGCTTCACCGGGGTTAATGTCAGTGTCATGTTTCTGTCTCATAGCTCTGATATCATCCTGTAAAGCATTAATTATAAGATACTTATAAAATATGGCGGAGAGGGTGGGATTCGAACCCACGGAAGGGCAAGCCCTTCAACGATTTTCGAGACCGTCACCTTCGACCACTCAGTCACCTCTCCGCAGTGTGTCGTTTATGATGAGGCGCTAAATATAGCGCACTTTATAATTATTTTTACTTTTTTTTCACGTTCATCATTAAAAAAAGCGGATTTTTTTTGTAAGATATTGAAATACCGGGTAAATTACCCGGATAATAAAACAATCTAACTAAGGTTTATTTTTCCGTTATGAGTATTTATTTTTTTAATACGATGGGCCGTGTCCGGGAAGAATTCAAGCCGCTGAATCCCGGCGAGGCGAAACTTTACACCTGCGGACCGACCGTCTACAACTTTGCCCATATCGGCAACTTTCGCGCCTATGTGTTTGAAGACCTGCTGCGCCGCACCTTGAAGTATTTCAATTATAAAGTCACCCAGGTGATGAACCTGACGGACGTTGACGACAAAACCATCCGCGACTCCCGCGCCGCCAAAATCTCCCTGAACGATTTTACCGCTAAATACAAGCAGTCGTTTTTTGACGATCTCAAAACTTTGAATATTGATCCGGCGGAAGTCTATCCCGCCGCCACCGGCCACATTCAGGAAATGATTGCGCTGGTTCAGACGCTGATGGGCAAGGGATTCGCCTATCAGGCGGAGGACAAATCCGTTTATTTCACTATCGCCAAATTTCCGCGGTACGGCAGGCTCGCCCGCATTGACATGGAAAACCAGCGCGCCGGAGCCCGCATCAAAACCGACGAATATGCCAAGGATTCCGTTGCCGATTTCGCGCTGTGGAAAGCCTGGGATGAAAACGACGGCGATGTCTGCTGGGACAGCCCCTGGGGCAAAGGCCGCCCCGGCTGGCACATCGAATGCAGCGCCATGAGCATGAAATATCTCGGCAGGACGTTTGATATCCATACCGGCGGCATTGACAACATGTTTCCGCACCATGAAGACGAGATCGCGCAGAGCGAATCCGCCAACGGCTGCAGCTATGTCAATTACTGGCTGCACTGCGACCACCTGATCGTCAACGGCGAAAAAATGTCCAAATCGCTGGGCAATTTCTTCACCCTGCGCGATCTGGAGAAGAAAGGCTATGCCGGCGCGGAACTGCGCTGGGTGCTGCTGGGGACGCATTACCGCAAAAAACTTAATTTCAGCTTTGACGCCTGCGAACAGGCGCGCACCGTGCTGAAAAAATTCAATGAACTTTTCCTGCGCCTGAAAGAAGCCAGTGGTTCCGGCGGGGATGAAGAGATCAGGAACTTCGCGGCAAAGTGCCGGGCCGGTTTTGCCGCCGCGCTGGCGGACGACCTGAACATCGCCGAAGCGACTGCCCCGGTTTTTGCATTGCAGCACGAGGCTAACCGGCTGATGGATCTGGGCAGACTGTCCCCCGCCGGCGCGGAAACCGTCCGCGCCCAGTTCCGCGATTTTGACAAAATATTTGCGGTTTTCAATGTCGATAAAGCAGGGGAGGCGGAAGTGCCCGCGGCAGTCATGGAACTGGCGGAAGCGCGTTTTCAAGCCAGAAAAAGCAAAGATTTCGCCAGATCCGACGAGCTCCGCGATCAGCTTAAATCGCTCGGCTGGGCCGTTGAAGACGCCCCCGGCGGTTTCAGGGTTAAAAAGATTTGAAGCGCTGAACGGGGTGGAAAACCAAATCGGCACCGCGCCGACTGATAAAAATCAGGTCTCCGCGGGAGCCGTTCAAGTTAGCGGTATTTTTCGACCAGTTCGCGGAGTCTTGCAACCAGGAAGCTGATATTTTCGCTTTTCTCGGCGCTGACCGGAATAATTTCCAGACAGGATGAGCTGAGTGATTCTTTCAGCATCTCCAGATTTTCCCGGCTTTCCGGCAGGTCCATCTTGTTGGCCACGATTATCGCGGGACGCGAGGACAAACCTTTCATATAAAGCTCAAGCTCGTTCTGCAGATGTTCGAAATCCTCCCACGGATTGCGTTCGTCAACCCCGGCGGTGTCCAGCACGTAGACCAGCACATGAGTGCGTTCGATATGCTTCAGGAAGGAATGTCCGAGCCCGACGTTGTCATGGGCCCCTTCAATCAGTCCGGGAATGTCCGCCATGGACATTTTGAAATAATCCGGGAATTCGACCATGCCGACCACCGGATGCAGCGTGGTAAAGGGATACGGCGCGACTTTCGGACGGGCATGGGAAACCGCGCGCAGCAGCGTGGATTTGCCGGCGTTCGGATAGCCCACCAGGCCGATGTCCGCAATCGTTTTTAGTTCAAGTTCAATCTTGCGCTCTTCGCCGGGCTGGCCGGGAGTGCATTCGCGCGGCGCACGGTTGGTGCTGGTGGAGAAATGGATATTTCCCCGTCCGCCCTGGCCGCCGGCGGCGATGACAAAATGCATATCCGGCTGG
>CAIJKT010000135.1 GCA_903821255.1 uncultured Lentisphaeria bacterium
CTCAGCAGACCGCTGAATCGCTCCGGGAATTCAATCAGGTCACCGCGCAACTGGATCAAGCCTCGCGTATGCTGCAGGAGGAATTATCAATTTTCAAGGTGAGCTGACATGCTGCTCGTAACTTTTCAGGTGAACAATCAGCATTATGCGGTAAATGCAAGATCCGTGAAGGAAATCATTCCTCTGGTTAAAATCAGGGAATTGCCCGGCACTCCGGATTTCGTTCGCGGAGTATTCAATTATTGCGGCTCGCTGGTGCCGGTAATTGACGTCACCCATATGCTTTCCGGCAAGCCGGCCGCGGAACAACTTAGTTCCAGAATAATTCTGGTAAACTATCCTGAAGCAGACGAATCCGGCCACATCCTCGGGCTGCTGGCGGAACACGCCACCGGCACTGCCGTCAGCGCTGACGAAACGTTTATTGATTCCGGCATTGATACTCCGGAAACGCCGTGGATGGGCCCGATATCCGTCGGAACAAAAGAGATGATTCAAATTGTTAAAATCGAAAATCTGTTGACAGACGAGCTGAAGAGCAAACTTTTTACCGGATCAAAGGAAAGCTCCTGATGATAGAGAAAATACTAAAAGATAAAATCGGACTTAATTACGACTCCATCGGACGGAAGAATGTCGAAACGGTAGTCTCAATGCACATGAAGAAGCATGGCATAACCAGTGAAAAGGATTATCTGGAGTTGATATCTAAATCCGATAAGCATTTTGAAGAGCTGGCGCAATCCGTGCTGGTCCCGGAAACCTGGTTTTTCCGTTACAGCGAGTCGTTCGCTTTTCTGACCCGATATGCGGAAGAATATCTTACCGGCTCTCATCATCCGCTCCATATTCTGAGCATCCCCTGTTCAAGTGGTGAAGAACCATATTCCATCGCAATGACATTGTTGAACTGCGGCATTCCCTCCGCGCTTATTCATATTGATGCCGCCGATGTCAGCGGCCCCGTACTGGAGAAGGCAAGGCAGGCAGTATATGGCTCCAACTCCTTCCGTAATGGAATCCCGGAAAGCATGCAGCACTTCTTTATGATAAAGGACGGGGAATACGAGGTTGTTCAACAGGTAAAAGGCCTGGTGAAATTTCAAAAAAACAGCATATTGGACCATCAATTTTCTATTGGACATCCTCATTACAATTTGATTTTCTGCCGTAATCTGCTGATTTACTTCTCGCCGGAAGATCAGGCAAGGGTAATGGCAGCTCTTGCCGGATTACTGGACGATGACGGCATTTTATTTATGGGACATGTAGAATCCTCCATGGTCAACCGCCGTGATTTTGAATCCGTAAAATATCCGTCATGTTTTGCTTTCCGCAAAAAGAACAGCCAGAATATTCCGCCGGTTGAGTCACCGCATGAACACCCCGTCACAAGTACTGTCAAACCATTACACACCAGCGCAGTTAAAGCTTCACATAAAATACAGCGGTTCAAAACCGCTCCCCCTGTTAAAATAAGTCAGGATAGTGATGCCATACTTAAAAAGGCAGCAACTCTGGCCGACAGCGGCAATCTCAAGGAAGCGGAAAACCTGTGCATTCGATATCTTGACTGCAACAAATTGAACCCCCTCGCCTATTATACTCTGGGGGTTGTAAATTTATCATCCGGCCGACTGCCGGAAGCAGAAAAGGCGTTCAGCAAAGCAGTATATCTAGATCCGGAATACTACGAAGCTCTAGTCCATCTGGCACTGCTCAAAGAACGCCAGGGCAAACAGGCGGAAGCACTGAGAATCAGAAAACGCGCTGAAAAATTAAAAACTGTGAATAAGCAATGAACAATGAAGTAAAAACTGAAAATGCGGCTGAATCGTGCTGGAATTCCATTGGCGTATGGGGTTCGCATTCCGCGCGCTGTCCCCAGCTCGCCGCAATGACCCATTGCCGGAATTGCCCGGTGTTCATTACTGCCGGCAGCGATCTGCTGAACCGTGAAATCCCGCCTGGATATATGAATGAATGGACCGAATTTCTAGCCCAAAAAAAGGAAGAGCGGAACGCGAATAATACTTCTATCATCATTTTCAGAATCGGCCGGGAATTTCTGGCGCTGCGCCCGGCGATCTTCCGTGAAATTATCAATCCGTGCCCAATCCACCTGATCCCGCACCGTTCCAATGATGTGCTGCTGGGATTGGCGAACGTACACGGAGAA
>CAIJKT010000136.1 GCA_903821255.1 uncultured Lentisphaeria bacterium
AAGCTCTTAATCATTCAATAATTTAAAGCAGATATTAAAAATCCGTAAAACTGTTTGACTTATGTATCATATTAGGATATTCTTTACTTGCGATATGGATTAATCCCGCGGAGATATTTTATGGAATACAGGCTGCAAGACTTGGTGGATGTTCCAAAGATCCAGGAATTACTGGACAGTCTCTACGATGCTTTCCGTCTTCCTTCCGCGATTATAGACCTGGAAGGCAATATTCTTACGGCATCCGGCTGGCAGGATATCTGTACCAGATTTCATCGCATCAACCCGGATTCCGAAAAAGAGTGCCTCAAAAGTGACTTATACATCATGGATCATCTTCCGGAAGCCAGGCCTTCCGTCATGTATTGTTGTCCGCATGGCATGGTTGACTGCGCTACTCCGATCATTATTGGCGGGATGCATGTGGCAAATATTTTTACCGGTCAGTTATTTCTGGAACCGCCGGAGCTGGATTTTTTCAAAAAACAGGCGGCAAAATACGGTTTTGATGAACAGGCGTATCTGGAAGCTGTCGCTAAAGTTCCAGTGTTTACCAAAGAGCAGCTCTATAAAAACCTGTCGGTAATCCGTAAATTCACCGAAATGCTTGGCGAGATCGGCTTAAAACGGTTACAGGGAATCAAATCCGAAGAAACCCTGCAAAAAAATCAGGAACGGCTGAATTTGGCGTTGAGCGCCTCCCATATGGGTGTCTTCGAATTTGATATTATTGAAAACAAGCGGGTCTGGGATGAGCAGATGCAGCATATAATGGGATTTAAGCCCGGGACATTTTGCGGAGATTCGTATGACATTTCCTCTATTATTCATCCGGATGACATTGCCAAAAGAAACGCGGTTATTGAGCGGGCGATAAAAGATAAGAGCGATTATGATTTAGAAATTCGCATAATATGGCCGGACGGAAGCATTCATTATATTGCTTCGCGCGCCAAGATCCATTGCGATCAAAACGGGAATGCGGTCAGGATTCTCGGCGTCAGTTGGGACGTCACGGAGCGAGTGCAGGCCGAGAAACAATTAATGGAGAGCGAAAACCGGTTTAAGAATATTGCGGAAAATGCTGTTGATATGATTTGGGAGCTTGACGCTTCGGGGAAAATTGCATACATCAGCGATGCAGTCAGGAATGTACTGGGATATTCGCCGGATGAATTGATCGGCAAAAAATATTTATTTGATCTTCTAGCCCCTGAAATATGCGAAGAGCTGAAGCCCGCGGCGCTGGCGATATTTGCGGACAAACGACCTCTCAGGAAATTTATCAGTCCGGTTCTGCATAAGAACGGGCAGACGGTGATCCTGGAATCCAACGGTTCGCCGATATTGAATATGCAGGGCGAGCTGCTTGGCTACCGCGGAACCGATACCGATATCACCCGAAGGAAAATAACAGATGATGAGCAGATGTTTTCCAAACAAGTACTGTCGCTGTTGAATCAGAATGACTGCCGCTCGGATATTATTAAGCAGCTTTTGCTGCTGTTCAAGCAATTCTCCGGCATGGAGGCGATCGGGATCCGCATTCGCGAAGGCAATGATTATCCATATCATACTTCCACCGGCTTTGCTGAGGAATTCATAGAACGGGACCGGTATCTGTGCATTCATGGCACAGATGGAGCGATATGCAGAGATGAGGCAGGCGCTCCGGCATTGGCGTGTATTTGCGGAATCGTTCTTCAAGCCAAAACTAATCCGGCATTGCCATGTTTCTCTCCCGGCGGCAGTTTCTGGACCAACAGCACAACAGATTTGCAGGACGAGATTGTGCAAAAAATAGATTGCTGCGGAAAAATCCGCAACCACTGCCGGCAGGCGGGCTATGAATCCGTGGCCTTGATTCCGCTACGGAGCGGAAACGAGATCATCGGATTGCTGCAGTTTAACGATAAGCGCCGGAATCTGCTGTCGCCTGAATTTATTAATTTTATGGAAGATGTAGGTTCCGGCATCGGTATCGCGCTTGAGCACATTCGTACTGAAGAGGAGATTCGCAAAGCAAAGGATGAAGCCGAATCCGCCAACCGGGCGAAAAGCGAATTTTTGTCCACCATGTCTCATGAGATCAGGACTCCATTGAACGGCATCCTCGGTTTTTCCAGTATGCTTGCTGAAGAGCTCCCGCTGGACAGCATCCTCCAGGGCGGAAAATTTAAGGAATATCTTCATATCATCGGACAATGCGGCGAATCTTTGAGAGATATAATTAATGACATACTGGAGATCTCCAGCATTGAGTCCGGTCATTTTACCCGGATTTATGAGGAATTTTCCCCGGCGGAATATATCAGGCAGAGTTTGAATCCATTTGTTTATAAAGCCAATGAGAAAAATATCACACTGGATTTCAAAGCTGACAATCTGCCGGTAAAAGTTATCGGGGACTGCCGCAGGCTGACGCAGATACTGTTCAATATTGTAGGCAATGCGGTCAAGTTTACTGAACACGGCGGCATCAGCGTTGTGGCTGATTGCGCCGGCGGTCATTTGCTGATTACAGTCAGGGACACCGGCATCGGAATCCCGGCAGCCAAGTTACGCAAAGTCATGCAGCCGTTTTATCAGGCGGATCAATCCTCCGTCAGGAAATATGGCGGTACCGGACTGGGTTTGACAATAGTTCACCGGCTGCTGGAAAAACTTGACGGCACAATCAGGATTGAAAGTCTGGAGAATCAGGGGACTGTTGTCTCGATAATGTTCCCGGTAAGTGTATCTGACAATACCGCGGCGTCTCCTCCGCTGCCGCCGGCGATGGCCGCGGTTGAAACTCCCGCAACTCTTGCCGGACTCAATATTCTTGCCGTTGAGGACGAACCTTTTAATATCAAGTACCTTGAAAAGCTGCTGGCGGATGCAGGCGCGGACTTCAGGATCGTCGACACCTTTGCCGCAATGCGTAAAGAATGTGTGAAAGGCCGGAAGCCGGATGTTGTGCTGATTGATATTTCTCTTCCGGACGCTGACGGATTTGAATGTCTGCAATGGCTGCAGAAAAAATATGCCGGACAGAAGGTTAAATATATTGTTCAAACCGCGCATGTGCTGTCGCCCATGACTGAGCGCTATAAGGAAGCCGGATTCGATGACTTCATCGGGAAGCCGTACAAAAGGAAAGCGTTGATCGAGATTATTGCTAAAAATATTAATCCCGGCCGGCAGTCTGCCGGAGTTTAAATTTCAAAGGCCGGGAGTCAGGCCGGATGCCCCGGTTGCTCTTTACCGCAGGCCGGAACAGGATGTGCAAAGGTTTTTTTTATTTTCCCTTGCGGGATAGGTTTTCCGGTTCTATCTTTATATCGTTGCGTTATTGGCCGTCGTTACAGGATGGAAACTGAATTACGGAAGGCATGGACGGCCGCGTGATTTCCACGGATGTGGAAAAATACTAATTTACGGGGATGGAAATATTATGAATGTGCCGACATTTACAGTTCAGGAAGGCTCCGGCAGCAGCCGTGAATATCCGATGACCCAGAACGATTTTTTTATCGGACGGGGGCTGGAGTGTGACATTATAATTGACAAAAACGATATTTCCAGAAAACATACCCGGATAACCAGAGAAGGCGAAAAGTTTTTTATTGAAGATCTGCAAAGCGTGAACGGCACTTTTCTAAATGCTTCTCCAGTGCAGGCAAAGCGTGAAATCAAGCATATGGACGTAATTCAGGCCGGTTCGACCATGATCGTGTTCAACGATCCGGACAACCCGTCGCATATCAACTCCTCCGGAGCCAGTACCAGGGTCGGACTTGAT
>CAIJKT010000137.1 GCA_903821255.1 uncultured Lentisphaeria bacterium
AGTGCGGTCACTGTGACGAGATCGTCACCGTGCCGACTTCACGTCTTGCCACCGGCTCTGTAATCGCCGATTTCATCATCATGGAAGAACTCGGGCGCGGCGGGATGGGCGTGGTTTATCTCGCGCATCAAATCTCGCTGGACCGCCCCGCCGCAGTCAAAATCCTTCAGGAAAGCTATGCCAACAACGCGGAATTCGTAGTCAACTTTATCAAGGAAGCGCGTTCCGCGGCCAAGCTTAACCATCCGCACATTGTCCAGGCTTACGCCGTCGGCGAAGATGAAGGCATTTTCTATTTCGCCATGGAATACATCGACGGCGAAACCATGAAAGCGGTGCTGAGACGCGAGAAAATACTTACCACCGAAAAAGCGGTGACGATTATTCAGCAGATTGCCGAGGCGCTGGATTGCGCATGGAAAGAACAGAAACTGGTTCACCGCGACATCAAGCCCGACAACATCATGCTGACCAAAAACGGACGGGCCAAGCTGGCGGACCTGGGACTTTCCCGCGTCGCCGGAGATGTCGAGGATGAAGACGAAGACGAAGTAATGGGCACTCCCCAGTATATCAGCCCGGAACATCTTACCGGCGCGCCGATGGATGTCCGCAGCGATATTTACAGCCTGGGCGCGACATTTTATCAATTTGTCACAGGCCGGTTCCCTTATGAAGGCAACTCCGCCACGGAAATCGCCAAAAAGCACATCGAGGCCAATCTTGTCCCGCCGATCATAGTCAACCCGAAAGTTCCCGAAGCGGTCAGCCAGATCATCGTCAAGATGATGAAGAAGGACGTCGCCGAGCGCTATCAGGACGCCGAGGAACTGGTTGAGGATCTCCGGATGTTCCGGCGCGGCAAACTGCCGACAACTCTTTCCATGCCGAAAGTTTTTTCCACCAGGACCAGGGCGGTGTCAAAAAGCGCGGTGCTCAGTCTGCCGGGAGCAAATCCGGCCCCGGGCGGCGCGGAAGTGCCGACCACCACGACCGGCTCGCTGAAGCCGTTATATACGTCTACCACCACGACCTCCAGCGGCATGGTCTTCAGCGGACGCATGGATGATGAAATTCATGGCGCCCCGCGGAAAAAGGTGCTGCTCTGGACTGTTTTGACGATTACTGGAATTGTGGTGATCGCCGGTGCCGTTATCTGGATTTATGTGATTCCGATTCTGAAGAGTACGGACGGCAAAAAAAGCGTCACCACGCCGCCGGTTGTTGTGAAGAATACTGCTCCAGTTCCGCCGCCGGTAAAGGTCAATAATGATGCCGAATACTGCGGCAAAATTGATGAAATGCTCCTGGCATATACTAAAAATCCTGAAGACAAAGCAGGGTTCCTCGATAAAGCCGACAGTTTTATCGAGAAATATCCCCAGCCGGATACTGTCGTAAAGAAAGAAAAACTGAAAGACTTCCTCCGGGTATATGTGCCGCTCGACGAGAAAGCCAGAGTGCTGCCCGCCCGCCAGAAGCTCAGGGAGGCGCATCTCGCCGAAATTGATCTCCGCAAAAAAGCCGATGAGCGGTTACAGGCGGAAAAACGGCTGCAGGAAGAGCAGAGACGGAAACTTGAGCAGGCGGAAAAAGAAAGAAAACGCAAGCTGGATGAAGAAAAACGCGCTCAGGAACAGCGCGTGGCGGAATATTTGAAATCGGTCGGCAATAAACTGAACGGGATGACCGGAGTTTTTGTAAAATGTTGCGGCACCGCCGACGCCGCCGTTGCCGAAAAAGCTTTTACGGAAGCAATTGCCGAGCCTTCCCGCGCTTCCGGACGCACTCAGAAAGAAAAAGATGCGGCCGGCAAACTGGCGGATTACAGCAAGAAACTGCTGGAGGCGCTCAATATCGGACGGCAAATGGATAATCTGCTTAAAAACAGCGGAACTGAACTGGAAGGCCTGCAGATTGAATATAAGCGCGGCTCTCTTGGTCAAATC
>CAIJKT010000138.1 GCA_903821255.1 uncultured Lentisphaeria bacterium
CTGCACCTGCTCAAGCCCACGTACGGGCTCTCCGACGAGGATGTGGTGAAGGGGTGGGTCGAGAACCCTTGCCGGCAGCACTTCTGAGGTGAGGTAATGTTCCAGCACCACTTCCCGATTCACCCATCGCAGATGTCGCGGTGGCGGAAGCGCATGGGTGAGAAGGGCGTGGAGAAGTTACTCCAGGTCACGATCGAGCCCAGGAAGGCCGTCGAGGACCTTATCGCCTTGGTCCAGACCGAAGCGGCACCTCAGCAGACCATCATGGGTTCCTAATCGCCAGAAGGGGGTTTTTCAGGGCCGAGTCGGTAGTCCCGCCGCAGCTACAGCACGGCCTTTCGCAGGTCGAGGGGCCTCAGAAAATATTTTTAAAAGGAGGAACCTCGAGGCCTCAGTGTCTACGTCTCGCTGCCCCAACATCCGCGAGAGCATGGCAATCTCGATCTCCGATGTTTCTGGCGTCGAGCATCTGAGACTTCAAGGCCCCCGAACTTGGCCTTCCAGCTATAAAAGGACTGCTCCGAAACGCCCAGTTGAGGACAGATGTCCACCGTCTTTGTCCCTGCCTCGTGCTCCTTGAGCGTGTGGATGATCTGCTTCACGCCTTAGCGGATTGTCCTCATGGTTCCTCCTCGGTTCGATTTGAGGTGGATTCCACGTTAAGAACGGACTGAATTACGACGAGAACGTCAATCATTTCGACCATCGCCTACCTTATCGCAGGAGGATTTCGTTTCGAGGGCTTGGCAAAACCCTTTGGGATCTCGAATGGAGGACGTTACTCTGTAACTCCCCTGAAATCTTAGGAGAACCCCTTGTGCCAACACCCTATGACCATAATGATGGCAATCTAAATCTAGGGTTAGCGACAGAATGCTGGATCCAACCCATTTAAATAGAAGATATCGGCACCTTTGGTTCCGGTCCCGATTAGTGAGACAACAACTTCCGTAGAGAGGAGTATTTCGTGATGATCGATTGATTACCTATCTTTCCGTGCGAAACTCAACAGCAATAGGAATGGACGTCAATCATTAAAGAAACACTTTATCAGCTAATCTATGTAAAATTTAAATATTGCTATAGTCATAAATGATAACTCAGAAACTGGATTTATATATTTTTTATCAACGAATTAAAGGACTAAAGATGTATAGAAAATGGAGGGGCCAACTTGAAAACGGCAAGGCCTCTGCTAATCCAGATATCTTTCACGACAAATTTTTAGTTGTTTTTTTCTTGTACTGTATTTTTGATTGGACTATATGGGCTTATGTTCCGTTAGATCCCAACTTAATATCTTTATTTAGGCAAATTATTGATGGAATTTTTTATTCAACAGTAATTATGAAATATTTACTTGGCCATGGAAGTCCTGATTTAAATGCCAGAAAAATGCTAGTAGCAATGGGTGTCATAATTTTTTCAGTTACGATATCAACAATAATATACCACTCGAAAGTATTCCTTTCTATTCAGACTGTTTTTGTCGTTTTTCGTTATTCGGTTGTTCTTTTAATGCCTCGGGCAGTCATGAGTAATCAATTCAAGAAGATCATTGCCTATACCTTTTTTATTCAGCTTTTGTTTGGCTTTATAGAAGGTGCGGGTCTATTTGATCTTCGCCCATTCCTACTTCCAGCACCTGATCGCTGGATGGGGCTGGAGACCTTTAACCCAACTTCCTTCCGTGAGGGTTCGGTAGGCATTTCGTCTTCCTTTCTTAACAGTATTGATTACTCATTATATCTAATGGCTTCTTATGTTATGTTATATTGGCAAAAGAAGAAGGTTTGCAAATCTATTGTCGCGATACTTGTGCTATTCATTATTTTCCAAACACAATCTAAAACCTCGCTTGTGATTTTTAGTGGTTTGTTGATATATGAAATGCACTCTCGATTGTTAAAGTGGATAATAATTGGAGTATTATTCACGCCGGCGATTATTCTTGTTGTGGCTAATTTTGAATTGATTGTTTTTTTCCTCGAAAATTCTTTGGAATATAGCCGAATAGGCTTTTTTGTATATCTTTTGCCACGATTTTTTATTGATAACCCTATTCACATCTTATTTGGAGTCGGCATCGATCCGTATGAAGGCTTGAATGCAATAAGGCACTATCCGGTCATCCCCAGAATGCTATTAGATGAAAACAGTTTACTCAATCTTAAAGATGTATTTTGGTTGGCCCAACTATTTCAATGGGGAATTCTTGGTCTTACAGCCTTGCTAACATTTCTTGTATCAATCTATCGAACACATAAATCGGAGGCCATAAGGGGGATGATCCTGATTACATTTCTG
Organism: uncultured Lentisphaeria bacterium; assembly: GCA_903821255.1. The sequence continues at coordinate 2,308 of CAIJKT010000138.1, forward strand.
CTTGGATTAACCAACCAGGTAATGGAGGTGAAAATATTTTCTTTTTTGTTGTGGCTAACCATAAAATATTATAAATCCTTGGACGAATTCGCCATCATAACCAGCAA
>CAIJKT010000139.1 GCA_903821255.1 uncultured Lentisphaeria bacterium
ATTCCGATTATCTGCCGGATTTACGCTCATTCCGCGGGTTGTAAATGACCACAACATAAGGGGCGGCATGATATTTTAAACTGGATGACTCGCAGATATATTGCAGTACCCGGTGAATTGAGAAGTTGGTCAGTATAATATCAACCCGGATGTCGTCCATGCCGGGAAACGGCTTTATGTAAAAATTGATACCGGTCTTTTTAGGGTCGGCCTGAATGCTTAACTTGCGGATGGTATCTATGGCTTCGCGCAGCGAAACCTGCTCCAGATCAAGGTCTATCTTCAAATTATAGAGTTTATCTTCCATCAGCGGAAACGGCATTCCCGTCAATTCATCCGCAATCTCCGCCATCCGCTTTTGGGGTTCCGCCTGAGTTACTTTGGGCGGAAGCTCTTCCCGGGACGCCATTGCGACCCCGGTATCAAAACGCTGGAATACCGGCATTGGAGAGATGTACGTTGTCGTATTGCCGGAGACGATGATTTGCGGCGGCAGGTAATTTATCGGGAAATAATAAATCGTGCCGACAGACATTCGTGTTCCATAAGGAATGTTATCCAGCTTGCTTTTAGGCTTGTAATCAGACGGATAATACTCTTTTAACTCTTCCACATCCTTGCCGATGAGGATCATATTGTCGTCAAAACGGTACTTCAATCCGATTGCCATGCAGGAATATCTGACCAGCACCCATACCGGCACCTGCGTGAATTCCAGGGTTATTCCGGGCGTCCTGTAAATGTCATTTTTTTCATCGGTTAAGACAACGTTCCAGCCATATTTTTTATGCAGCATCGCCGACACATCGTTAATGGACGCGTTTTCCAGCTTGACAGACTTGATAAAATCCACAGCGGAATACCCCTGGCACGACACGGCCGCCATAATTAAAACAATACAGTATTTGCGCCATGCAGAAAACATTGCATCATCCTTTCAGAATCGTTTGTGATAATAAGCATAGGTTTAATGCGGGAAAAATCAATTCAGTTATCAAATTATTCTTTCTTTGGCGATGAATATTTGAATAATTTTGAAAAAGTCGGTTACTTTGCTTGAAATATCTGATAAATCCAGTAACTTATACCGCTTCAGAAATAGAAGTTGTCGATGATGTGCGCCCGTAGCTCAATTGGATAGAGCGTCTGGCTACGGACCAGAAGGTTAGGGGTTCAAATCCCTTCGGGCGTACCATTTGTAACTACTTAAAAAAACATACTACAGTTTAAAATACTCAATAAGAAATACTTTTAAACTATGCTCTGTCTAACCCATGTCTAACCTTTAATAATAATTTGGCATATTTCAGAATATCCAGCAAATCGGCGGCGATGATAGAAAAAATACCTTTTTTGAATTTACCCAAAATTGGCACATTAACCAAAATGTCACATTCAAATTAAGCTAAAAAATAGCCAAAATAAACGTTTAAAACAATAATCCTGTTTTTCTTGTGGTAGCCCGTTTTGCGCTATGAAAAGTCGAATAACACGAGCATAACACGAAACTTTTTCCAAGGCTAATTGGGTGCAAACACGAAAATACTGTCAATATGAATAACACGAGCAAGTTTCGACGTCGATTGCAATAAAAAGCAATTGATGGATACATAATCAGTTGTCTGAAGATTGCGCACTTGAGCAAATGACGCTTCATTAAAGAATATATATACCCGTTTACGGGTGGCAAGAATATTAAGGCATAAGGAGCCGTTTTAGACAGATGCGGCTGGCGAACCGTTCAGAGTCACTAATGGGGCTGCATGTATTATGTCCTTCCAGGGCTGGTGCATACCACCAGTTCAACTGGGGGTTTTGATACCTTGAGCAAAAATTCCCCCCCGGGGTTAGAAGACCAGTCCGCATTACCCATGCGCTTTTTTTAGTTAAGAATCGCACCATTGGCTATCCTGCCAGTTCCAGCCTACCATATCCATGAGCCGATCTCGCCGGACTCGTCTCTTTCCTTCAATTCCGGCTGAATCTTCTTCAGCACATCCACCGACTCCCGGAAACGGTTGATCAGTTTTTCCAGTTCGGTATCCTCCTCGATAATATTTGCCGTGATGAACACCAGCATTTCGGTCCGTATTTTGGCACGGGTTGAGCTCCCCAGCAGATGACTGATAAACGGCACGTCAATCATCATCGGCACCGAATTCAAAGTATCTTCGTACTTTTCCTTGATCATGCCGCCGATGATCACCGTTCTGCCGCTGCGCAGCGACATTGATGTTTTCAGCACCCGTTCCTGAATCGTCGGCGTGTCGATATTCGCTGCGGAAGTGGTCTTCACCGCCTCGGATACGGTCTGCTCCAGTTCGACCTCCACCAGCTTGCCCTTGGTGACATGCGGCGTGATTTCCAGGATAATCCCGGTTTCCTGATATTGGAATGAACGGTTCAGCGCGGTGTTGTCCGGCGTGGATGACTGCGTATTGGTGATTTCGGAGGTGATCGTCGGCACCTTGTCACCCACCGAGATTTTCGCATTGCTGTGACTGTTCACCAGAATCTGCGGACTGGAAATGACTTTCACCTGCGACCGGCCGGCCAGCGCTTTCAGCTTCGCATTCTTATTTTTGTCATTGCTGCTCTGGATCATATAGGCCAGCCCGTCGGCCGGGGCAGTCTTGCCGTTCACGTCGGCATAATTGGTCTGAAGCGAGTTGATTGTGCTG
>CAIJKT010000140.1 GCA_903821255.1 uncultured Lentisphaeria bacterium
GCACGGTACATACCGGCGCACAGTGAAAATGCCGCCATATGACTCCGCCCGGATCTGTGTTTTCCGGTTCGACGCGGTGATGCTTTCATGTGAAGTCTTCCTCAACCGGACACATCTCGGCGGCCACCGCGGCGGCTTCACTCCGTTCGAGTGCGCCGTTACAGAACAACTCTGGCGCGCGTATGCCGGGCAGGCGGTGGAATTACGTGTCGAGGTCGATTCCGCAAAATCAGCTTTTACCCCCGACGGGGTCATTCATCAGGTCGGTTATCCGGATGACGGCGAGGAAGGGCCTGTTCCCGGCGGCATCTGGCAGGACGTCTGGATCACGACCCGGCCAAAGATTCGCGCGGCGGCGTGGAATATTGATTATCACCATGCCGGACGCTCCGCGGTTTTAACCGTATCCATTGTGAACGAATCAGCAGACGTTTTTTCCGGAATTCTCATGGTTAAATGCGGCAGCCTCAACACCGGACTGCCTGTAGTGATCGCAGCCGGAGAATTGAAACCATACCAGTTGAATTTAAATATTCCCGCCGGGATGCGCGAATGGTCCATGCAGTCGCCTTGTCTGCACAAACTTACGCTTGCTGTTCTTGACGGTTCCAGGCGGCGTGTTGACACGCTTACTGACCGGGTCGGATTTCGCGAGGTGGCCATACACGGCGAAAAATTACTGCTGAACGGCGTTCCGACGCGACTTTTCGGGCTCAGCCTGATCCGTCACCGAGTGGCGCCGTATCTCTGGCGGCGCGATTACCTGACGCTCTATTTCAAAACTTTAAAGTCGCTTGGAATCAATGCGCTCAGGCTTCACGCCTCCATTGCGCCGCCGATCGTGCTGCGCATCGCTGACGAGCTGGGAATTGCGGTCATCAACCAGTCATCAGTCTGGAGTACTGTGGTTTCCGGCTATACCGCCGCCGGCGAACGCTTCATTGAAAATACCAGACGTGAATATAGCGAATGGTTTGCGCGGGACCGCAATCATCCGTCTGTACTCATCTGGGATGTAGAGAATGAACAGATAAAAATTGACACAACCAGCCTGCCATGGGTGAACAAACTTATCGCTCACATGCGGACTCTCACCTCCATGCCGGTTTGCGCCAGCGGCGCGGGATCGCTGGGGGATGACGATTTCATCCACATGCACTGTGCGCCGAATCTCCACCTGATGGCGCGCGGCAAATCTTTCGCCAAGCCTTTTATCGCCGGCGAGTGGTGGGGGCCGAATCTGGAATATCATGACACCTTGCGCTCCCCGTTAAAAATCACCGACCCGCGCTCTCAGGAGCATCTGTTTGAAGAAATTGCGCGCTTTTATGAACGGGAGATACTTGCCCAGCGCAGAAATGGCATGGCCGGCACGTTCCCCTTCGGTTATGAAGTTCTTCTCTTTCAGCCGCTGTTCAGGAAGGGAGAACGCATCAAGCTGCCTTCAACCGGCTATGAATACCCGTTTCTGTCTCATGCCGAACAGTTCTGCCGGGGAGCGAACTACCATGTTA
>CAIJKT010000141.1 GCA_903821255.1 uncultured Lentisphaeria bacterium
CCGAGTTTAAGTCCCACACCGTGATGTTCGTTGATTACGCCGCCTTCGCGGATCGCGGCCCGGATCGCCAGGTCCCAGATGCTGTTGTAGTACAGCGTGGCTTCATGCGGGTCCTGCGGCGGATTTTCCACGATAAACCTGGCGTAGAGCATGGCACCCCACTCATACCAGTGGGAAAAGTGACCGATGAACACCGCTTCCGGGTATTTATCATTGACCGCGTTTTTCATCGCCCAGTAAACTTTTTCGATATTGGCGAAGGTCGCCACGGTGTCGAGCGTGCCGAACGCCTGCGGCAGGTGAAACATGTAAGGCGGATAGAAGAATTTATAACGGTGATCCCACCAGGCCTGTCCCATTTCGGTGCCAAGGTCCTCATGCTCCTGCTTACGGCAGATTTTACACGCTTCCTCCATTTCCAGATCAACGATCTTTTCCGGACCGTCAAAACCGAACACCAGATACGCTCCCTGTTTGTCGATATTCAATACCCGCCTGATCAGCTTGGCGGTCTCGGGTTCATCATAAAGACGGATCACGCAGGGATGCAGGCGGCTGCGCATGATATTTGCGCCTGCCATCATCGCTTCGTGCATGTCTTTGAACAGGAATGCGTGGAACTTGCGCGTCTCCGGAACCGGATGGATTTTCATAGTGACTTTGGTGATCACTCCGAGAGTACCTTCGCTGCCGAGATAGATCATAGTCAGGTCGGGCCCGGAAGCGTGGCGCGGTACCGGCAGCGTATTGATGATCTCTCCGGTCGGAGTGACGACTTCAACCGACATCACCATGTCTTCGATCTTGCCGTACTTGGTCGAGAGCACGCCGGTGCCGCGATGGGCCAGAAAGCCGCCGAGGGTGGCGCAGGCTATCGACGCCGGAAAGTGCATCGTCGAAAATCCGGCTTTCTCCACCGCCCATTCCAGGTGCTGGGTGTTGATGCCGGTTTCGGCGGTTACGGTCAGCGATTCGGTATCAACGGCGAGAACTTTATTCATCCGCTTGGTGTCGAGGATAATGCCCCCGTAAATCGGCAGTGCGCCGCCTTGCGAACCGGAACCGCCGCCCCACGGGGTGACCGGGATTTTATACTGATTGGCGATCTTCATTACCTTGGCGACTTCTTCCGCCGAGCCGGGATGGACAATAAAGTCCGGTTTGGGATTCTCCCGGCCGCGGTCATGCCACATGTCCGGGATCCCGTAATAGTCGATTGAGTGTCCGAGCCGGTCAGCCGCATTGCCGGAAACGTATTCCCGGCCGACGGCATCCGCCAGTTCGCCATGCAGCATTGACAGCAAATAATTATCCTGATTCAGTTTCATCATATTCTCCGGTTATTTTTTATTGATTATCTGTTGATGGTTTCATGCATTCCGCCAGTGCGTCGTGAATCCGGCGATACTGGACGAATAACTGCCGGTACTGTTCGGCATTAGCCGGAATCGGCATCAACTTGCGATCCAGCTTGAGGCACTGCTTCACCGCGCTGATCTCGTCGGCAAACACGCCGATGCCGACCCCCGCCAGTAAAGCGCTGCCGAACGAAGCGTCGCATCCGGTCGGACAGATTACCGGAGTATTGAAGACGTCGCAGACGATTCTGCTCCAGATTTTACTTTTCGCGCCGCCGCCGATCAGGATTGTCTCATGGGTGACCAGCCCCATTTTTTCAATGGTGCGATAGCAGTCTTTCAGAGAAAACGCCACACCTTCGAGCAGCGCCCGCGAGAGTTCGCCTTTGGTCGTGCCCATACTCATTCCGGTAAAGCTGCCGCGCAGATCCGGGTCCCAGTACGGCGACCGTTCGCCCATCAGGTACGGATGAAAGAAGACCCCGTTCGCGCCGGGCGGTGCAGTTTCGGCCAGTTCATTGAGATATTCGTAAACATTGATGCCCCGCTTTTCCGCTTCGATTTTTTCCGTGCCGCAGCATAATTCGCGGAACCAGCGCTGACAGACGGCCGCGGCGTTGGTGGCGGTAACTGTGTACCACATGCCCGGCACCACGTGCGAATAGGTCAGGGTTTCAGGATGCGGATGCGCGGCGGCGGTCATTACGTTGACGTTGCCGGCGGTTGCCAGCTTGAGTATGCATTGTCCCGGCGCAACTGCTCCGGCGGCGTAATCCTCGATCGCTGAATCGCTCGCCCCCATAATCATTGGCAATCCTGTCGGCAATCCGGTGGCGGCGGATGCCGCCGCAGTGATTTGTCCGGCGCGATCCGTCGGCCTGCCGATGCGCGGGAGCGCCCCGAACGGAATTCCGGCCAGATCGCAAAGAGCTTTCGACCAGCAGCCGTTCTTCATATCCCAGAACAAAGTTCCCTGAGCTTCAATGCAGTCGCAGGCCAGTTCGCCGGTCAGCAGATAACGGATGTAGTCCTTGACGAACGAAATATGTTTGATCCGGGCAAAATTATCCGGCTCGTTGTTCCTTAGCCAAAGCATCTGCGGCAGCGTCCAGGTGGGGGCAGGGGCCTGATAGGCAGTATTGAAAATCAGGTCGAAATGATTGGCTTTCAACCAGGCGCACTCCTTGACGCTGCGCTGGTCGGTCCAGATGATCGTCGGCCGGATGACCTGCATCTTTTCGTCGAGCAGTACCGCACCGTGAGTATAACTGTCCATCGCCACGGCGAGAATGCGGCCGTGCTGCTGCGGCTGCATTTCCTGCAGCAACCGGCACATGACCGCGTACCAGTCGGCGGGATTCTGCTCCCCCCATCCGGGTTGCGGATGACTGGACGGATACTCTCCGGAACGGCTGTCGAGAATGTTCCCGGCAGTGTCGATCAGCGTGACTTTGCAGCCGCCGGTACCGAAGTCGATGCCAAGTAACAATTCTTTATTCATTACTTCTGCTCCAGAATCCATTTATGCTCCGGATCGGTTACGGACAAAAATTTCCGGTGGTTCGCGCC
>CAIJKT010000142.1 GCA_903821255.1 uncultured Lentisphaeria bacterium
CAGCAGGAGTTATAATGTCGGAAGCAAAAGGTGCTGTCGGGGTAATGACCAGCGGCGGCGATTCTCAAGGAATGAATGCAGCCGTCAGGGCTGTTGTGCGTACCGGTATTGCCATGGGCATTGATGTGTATGCCATCCGCGAAGGCTATCAGGGCCTGGTTGACGACCGGATCGATAAAATGAGCTGGGAATCGGTCGGCGGCATCCTGGAGCAGGGCGGCACCATCATCGGCACCGCCAGGTGCAAGGAGTTCAGAACTTACGAAGGACGGCTGATCTGCGCTCAGCACCTGATAAAATACGGCATTGACAATCTGGTTATAATCGGCGGCGACGGCAGTTTGACCGGCGCCAACACTTTCAGCGAAGAATGGCCGGGCATGCTGCGGCAACTGGTCGAGGCGAACAAAATTACCGCGGCTCAGGCCGCCGCCCACCCGAAACTGCGCATTATCGGGATGGTCGGCTCGATTGACAACGACATGGCCAATACCGATATGACGATCGGCGCGGACACCGCGCTTCACCGGATTACTGAAGCGATTGACGCTTTGATCAGTACCGCCGCCAGCCATCAGCGGATTTTTGTGGTCGAAGTGATGGGACGCAACTGCGGCTATCTGGCGCTGATGAGCGCCATTGCCACCGGCAGCGAATATGTCTTTATCCCGGAACATCCACCCGCGGAAAACTGGCAGGATATAATGTGCGCTGAGCTTGTAGCCGGACGCAAAGCCGGACGGCGCGACGGCATTATCATTGTCGCCGAAGGCGCAAAAGATCTTCAGGGGAATCCGATTCCAAGCTCGTATATCAAGCAGGTTATTGAAGAGAAACTGGGATGGGACACCCGTGAAACAATTCTCGGCCATGTTCAGCGCGGCGGCGCTCCGAGCGCTTTTGACCGCTATATGAGCACCGTCTTCGGCTGGGCATCTGTTCAGGAATTGCTCAAAAAAGACGCGTCAGCCGAATCGTCGGTGGTGGTGCTGAAAGAAAACCGCGTCAGGACCGCACCCCTGATGGAATCTGTCCGGAAAACCCAGGCGATAGCGGCCGCGATTCAGGCGCGTGAATATGACAAAGCCCAGGAAATGCGCGGCGGTTCGTGGGCTAAAATGCTTCACATCTTCAATATCCTGTCTCAGTCCGGACCGACTATCCCCTGTTCCAAAAAGAGTGGAACTCGAATAGCGGTGATGACTTGCGGCTGGCCGTCGCCGGGCATGAACAATGCAATCCGGGCCGCAGTCAGAATTGCCATGGACCAGGGGCATACTGTCCTGGGCGTCGAAGACGGCATCAACGGTCTGATCAATGGCAAACTCCGTGAATTCTCCTGGATGGACGTTGAAGAGTGGAATAACCGCGGCGGCACCGCACTCGACACTAATCGCAAACTGCCTGAAGAAAAAGATTTCTACAGCATTGCCAGGACGATTGAAGAACATAAAATCGACGGACTGCTGATGATCGGCGGATGGGCAGGTTATCAGGCTATTGAAAGTCTGTTCCTGATGCGGAAAAACTTCAAGACATTCAACCTGCCGATGCTCTGCATTCCAGCCGCCATCAACAACAATCTGCCGGGTTCCGAACTGGCGATCGGCGCGGATACCGCGCTGAACACGATTGTTGAGGCCGTGGACAAGATCAAACACTCATCCGACAGCTCCCGCCGCGCATTTATGGTGGAAGTGATGGGCCGCTACTGCGGCTATCTGGCGATGATGAGCGGGCTTGCCACCGGCGCGGAATACATTTATCTGCACGAAAAAGGCGTTTCGCTGGAACTGTTGCAGCAGCACCTCAAGGAACTGCTTTACAGCTTCGAAAAAGGCGGCAGGCATGTTGCACTGATGATCAGAAATGAAAATGCCAATCCGACTTATACCGCCGACTTTATCTGCGAACTGTTTCAGGAAGCCGGCAAGAGTGTGTTTTCCATACGCAAATCAATCCTCGGCCCCATGCAGCAGGGCGGCACCCCGTCGCCGTTCGACCGCATCCAGGCGGTCCGGCTGGCCTTTGAAGGCACCAGTATCCTGCTGGGAAGCATCAAACAGGGCGACAGCCGGTGTTGTTTTATCGGACAGAGCGGCGGCAAAACCGTCATCAGCGACATGAACAGCATCCAGCGCATGGTGGACGAAGACCAGCAGCGTCCGTCCGCGCAATGGTGGGAACCCCTCTACAACGTAGCCATGTCCATGGCTAAAAAGCCGAAATAAGGATTCCACATGCACTTGCATTCCGGTCCGCTTTAACAGATAATATATTTCTCTTTTTTAGCGGATGGTTCTTGACTTTCCTTATTATTTAGTATAATATTGAAAGCAGAAATTAACAGCAAAAGAGGCGGGGTATGCAGACTATTACAGCAAAAGAAAATCTCAAACAGCTTATTAAAACACTTCCTGATGAAAGCTCATTTGAAGATATTCAATATCATCTGTTTATTGTTGAAAAACTTTCCAGGGCCAGGGAACAGATAAAGAGCGGGAAGACGCATACTCAGTCTGAAGTCGAAAAAAGGCTTAAGAAATGGATTATAAAGTAATCTGGTCCGATGAAGCCTTGCGTGATATTGAAGCAATAGCCGCGTATATTGAAAGAGATTCCCATTTTTATGCATCTTCGGTTGTTACGAGAATTCTTGAGACCACAAAACTGCTTGAAACATTTCCCTTGTCCGGCCGGGTA
>CAIJKT010000143.1 GCA_903821255.1 uncultured Lentisphaeria bacterium
CGTTCCCCCTGCCCGACCGGATCCTGCGCGAACACGATCAGGCCGGCTTTCACCAGCGTCCGGCACACCACCTGATATTCATCGGCATGCTTGGCCTGTTCCCAATGCCCGCTCAGAAATTGTACTGTCCCGCGGGACTTTACAATGCCGTCCGGGATATACATATTGGCGGTGACAAAAACGTCCGGACGTGATTCAAATATAATCTTCTCAATGCGGAAACCGTCCTCCTGAATCACCCCGGTGATTCTGGCGTTAAGCGGCGTATCACTTGAAGGCAGTCCGCCAATTGCGGCAATGAATTTTTCCCGCATTGTTTTACGCCGCTTGTTGATATCTTTTTCAGTGCGGATCGCATCCCGTTCCGCGTTGCCCCGCTCAAATTCGGCGTCGGCTGTTTTATAAATAAAATGCTTAAACTGGTCTTTAACATCATAGATACTCCAATTCCTGCCGATATCTTCCAACTGCTGTAGCTGAAAAGCCTGACTGTAATTCATAATAACTGTTCCTTTTAATGTTTAAAAAAAAGTAATCCTTTATATTTTAATTATAAACGACATATTTCTCAAGCATTGCAAGCACCAAAAGATTATATTAAACGATTAAAGATTTATCCGAAATGATAATTATCCTCAAAAATCTGACATATTGCGGTAGCGTGCCGGAGTCGTGCCGGTGGTCTGGACAAACACCCGGTAGAAAAACTGCAAGTCGCGGAACCCGGATTTTTCCGCTACAGCTTTGACCGGCAAATCGGCTTCCCGCAGCAGTTTGCACGCCCGCTCAATTCTGCGGTGATTAATGAATTTTACCGGGCTTTCGCCGAACAGCCCGTTAAACATTTTTCTCAGATAAACTCCGCTGATCCGGAGCTTTGCCGCCAGGTCAGACTGCTTTAAATCAGGGTCTTCCAGCCGCTGCTCAATCATTTCCAACGCCGGAAACAATTTGAGCAACTGCTTGAGACCGGCAATTCCGGTTGACGTTTCGCTTTGAAAGTGATACATAACATACAGCAGCAATGATTTGATCAGTTGTGCCATGAATACCTGGTAACATGGCGGTTTCAGTGCGAAAACTCTTGCCAGCTCGTGCGAAATTGATTCCGGTAAACTGGCGGCGTCATGAAAAACGCCTTCCAGTCCCTGCAGACGGAGAAAATCCATCAGTCCATAAACTTTCGCGTGAAAATGCACGTTGATCATTTCCATGCTTACACCTGCCGGATGCTCAAACGAATGCAGGATTCCTTCAGGAAAAAGTATCAGATCGCCGGGGCCGACCAGATAAACTTTATCTTCCATCGTAACAGTACCATGACCTCCGGTCAATAACGTCACATAGGAATTTTGCAGTTTTCTGGGCGGCAGCCGCCATTCAGGAGTACACAGATAATGTATGGCTGAAATCGGACTTATCGCCAGATGCGAAACCAGATGCTCCAGCATGGCTCTCCCGGATTCCGTAAACCCGGACGAATATGCGGAGAAATCTTCCTCGCGCATGCTGCTGAAACTTTTTTGTATCATTTAGGCTAACTTTATTAACGTTTTTTATAATTGCAATATGCCATAGTTATAACGTATAATATAGTCATGACGAAAAATATAACAAATCAGGAATATTGATAAAAACGAAAGAGGTAAAAATGAAAAGCCGTTATCAAAAATATTTTCAGGTAGATTATGCCAGACTTAACAGCCGCGCGGATGAAGTAAAGTATGTCCGGGAACTGGCCGCGGAAGTGGTCAGCATTGCCCGCGAATCGCGCATGACCGCGATTAAACAGCGCTGGTGCGATGTCAACGGACTGCGCCGCCCGGATCATGCTCCGGTATGGTGCAATCCTGTCGGCCTTTGGAAAGAATTGCTTCCGGATTCCAGCCTGTGCTGCAACGATCCCCTGCTGCGGGATCTGGAATTGACGTTCAAAAAACTGCTGTTCAAACGGGATATTGACGATGACACCCCCGTCAACGATTATTTCAAATCAACCATGATTTTCGATGTCATTCCTGAAAATGTATGGGGCGTGGACATTGTCAGAGAAAGCCTGGAGACGGAAGGTTCAGCCTGGCAGTACAAGTCGGCATTGCAGACTCCGGCGGACTTCGACCGGCTGCGCGTTCCGGAGTACCGTTACAATCCACGGGAAACCGCGGCGGCGGCAGCTCAGTTAGAAGAAATTTTATCCGGTGTCATGCCGGTCAGGATCGTACCGTTCCAAGGCTATTTCAGTATTGCCACAATCTGCTCCGCCGCCGCCAATCTCCGGGGGATGGAACAGATGATGATGGACATGATACTTGAACCGGAACTGGTACACCGGCTGATGAATGTCATTTATACCGGCGCGATGCGTTTTCTGGACGCTGTCGAAACCGCCGGCAGAATTGTGCCGAACAATGATGAAGCGATGTTCCAGAGCGACCCGCTGCGACCCGGCGTAAACGGCGGGGAATATTCATTGAAAGACTGCTGGATTGCCGGTAATTCACAGGAACTGGATCAGGTGAGCCCCGCCATGTTTGAAGAATTTCTGCTGGATTACCAGAAAAAAATCTTTGCCCGTTTCGGTGCGGTCTCCTATGGCTGCTGTGAAAACCTGACCAATAAAATGGAACCCGTACTGGCCATACCTAACTTGAAGATAATGGTTTGCAGCGCCTGGACCAACCTGGATAAACTGATTGCCCGGGTCGGCACGAAACATTGCATCATGTGGCGGCATAAAGCCTCCGATGCAGTATGTCCGCACGACATCTCGGCGCTGAAGCAATACGTCAATGAAGGCGCTAGAAAACTGCAAGGCCATTATTACCAGACCATCCTGCGCGAACTTCAAACGCAGATGGGCCACGACAACAGGCTTTACGAATGGACCCAGATCTCAAAAGAGGCAGCAACAAAATACGCCTGATGCATTAGTAAGAAAGGCGCAGAGGATCAACTCTGCGCCTGAGAATATCTGAAAACCGGCTCAATGCCGGACTATCAGACAATCCGGAACATGTTATTTATAAAAACCCTGCCGCACACTCCAGAACCCAAAGCCTTTTTAAGAAAAAAATGATTTTTCTTTAAAACAGGTATTGACAGTCAAGTATAATCTGAATATAATCATAGTATAATCAAGTATAATTAGAGTATGAACGATGTTAATTCAAGAACGAAAATTAAATGGAACGCCAGTGTATCTGCAAATAAAGAAGCAGTTGCGGGATTATATAGCCAGCAATAAGCTTGAACCGGATGCGCCGATTCCGAATGTAAAGCAGATCGCTGAAATGACAGGAGTAAGCCTGCGCACCGCAGATCTGGCTATGATGGCCTTAGTTGAAGACGGCGTTTGTTACCGCCGTCCCAAGAAAGGAACTTTCGTGGCGCACAGTGTCTTTTCCAATATGGGCCAGAGACGGATGGTTGGAATCAATTGCCATCACTCGCTGCAGGAAATGGAAAGCAACTTACTGGAAATGGCGATCTACCGCGGAATTGCGGAGAAAGGGCAGGACTTGAAGGTCGTGCCTTTTTTCATTACCGGGGGACTGGATGAAAATATTGATTTTTATCGCACCAGCCGGGAAATGGCGCTGACTGGAATTGTTCTGCTGTCAGACGTGTACCGCGATAAAAGTCTCGACAGTTTAAGAGCCTTTCCAGATGTTCGCTTTGTGCTTATCAACTATGATATTGCCAACTTTTCCGATGCTCCGGCTAATATTGTCGGCATTTTCAATGATGACTTTGCCGGCGGGTATCTGGCTGCTGAATATATGATCAAGAAGGGACAGCACGAGTTTGCAGTGTTCAGTTATGACGTTGAAGACGAAAACTATCATCACCGCATTGAGGGTTTTCTGCAAGCCCTGAACGATAGTGGGATTAAAATACATCCTGATTTAATACTTAACGGCGGCAGTCCGGTCGGCAAGGATGCCAGAGGTATAATTGAAATGGGAACTGAGCTTGCGAAACAGGCTTTAAGTTCAGGGCGGAAATTCGATTCGATATTATGCGTTAATGATTATCTGGCTTTCGGCGCCAAAGAATACTGTCAAGCAACGGAAAATAACATTGATGTGATCGGCTATGATAATTTGAATCCACAACTGTCACAAAACTTGTCTTTTCCGACAATATCAATTGATTTTGGCAGCATGGGACGCAAAGCGGTGGAAGTGCTTTCCGGACAGGCAATGCCGGCGCAGAAAATCATTAGAATATCGCCACGGCTCATACCAAGATGAATTTGATTATTCCTGCGGGATAAACTTGCAGGATAAAATAGATAAAAAATCTGGAGATTCAAATGTTAAAAATCAGACGGTTTAAAAATAATCCAATCCTTGGACCAAATCCAAATCTGCCATGGGGCCGCGATGAAGCGCGCAATCCCGGGGTAGTCTTTGACGGCAGCAAGTTTCATATGCTGTTCACCGCGTCTACCGATCTGCTGGGCAGTGGCGGAGATATGGTACTGGGTTATGCCAATAGTTCAGACGGAATTAATTTTGACTGCGCGCCTGAACCGTTTTTACGGCCATCCGCCAACCCGGATGATTTCGATCACGGTTCCGTTGAAGATTCCAGAATTACTGAATTCGAAGGCAAATATTATATCGCTTATGCAGGACGCTCGTTCAATATGAAGAAACATGCTGAACGGGAACGTCGTGTCGGCCCGGACGGCAACATGAGCCCGACCTGGACTGATAATTTCCGGCGGGTGGGACTGGCGGCAACCTCGGACTGGAAAAAGGTCGAGCGGCTCGGACCGGTTACCAGCGAACACATGAGCGACGCAAATGTGGCGCTGTTCCCGGAGAAAATCAACGGGAAATATGTCATGCTGCACCGCCCGACCCCGTTCATCCCGTGGACTCTGCCATTGATTTACAATCCGGGTTGTATCTGGATATCATTTGCCGATACCATGACCTGCTGCGCGTCCGACGCCAAAGAAATGCCATGGAACATGAAAGACGGGCGGGACATTCCGGACGATCATCTGCTGATCAAGCCGGAATATGAATGGGAAAAGTTGAAAGTAGGCGGTTCCGGCGTGCCGATTCCGACAGATGACGGCTGGCTGACTTTCTACCACGCCGTGGACCGGGATGGCGTTTATCGCGTCGGCCTGATGCTGCTGGACCGGCAGAACCCGGAAAAGGTTATTGCCAGATCCCCCAGGCCGATTATGGAACCGGAGGTGTCATATGAGCTGAACGGCCGGTATCCGAAATGTATTTTCCCCTGTGCCAATGTCGTGGTTGATAACGAAATATTCATGTATTACGGCGCGGTTGATTTTTATTGCGGGCTTGCAACACTTAGTCTCCGGGAAGCCTTGGACTATGTTTTGCAATTCCGCCAGAAAAGTAAAGCTGCGTCAGGTTGGACAAAAGAAAAAAAAATGGAAGAAGTTTGTATTTAAACCTTAACATTTAGGAGAAGACAAAATGAAAGCAAGAACCGTTGTTCCAAATCAGTCAAGGAAGAACCTGAGAAATTGTAAAAATTTCACACTCATCGAACTCCTGGTCGTGATCGCCATCATTGCAATTTTGGCCGCCATGCTGCTGCCTGCGTTGAGCAAAGCCAGAATGACCGCAAGAAGCGCATCATGCCAGAATCAGCTCAAACAACTTGGTACTGCACACGCAATGTATCAAGGTGATTATGACTGGTGTTTGCCGCACGGGGCAAGTCCCACCACCGGACAGTTTGGCACTTACGCGGTCTGGTATGAGAATATTATGAAATATGTAGGCTTGAAGTCTTCTCTAACGGCACCTCAAACAGCGGCAAATTATCCATCGTCCAAGCCTAATATCTTTACCTGCCCGGAAGCAACGACATGCACAGCGCCGTGGCCGGCTAGCGGTACAACGTCTGCGGGATGGCCATATACCTGGGGCATCCCGCCTCTAGGGTACGTTTATAATCTACAATTGGTCAGCGGTGGCGCATGGAAGCTCATTAAACCTAATCAAGTTGTAAGTCCAACCATTCTATTTTTTCTCTCTGATGGCAATACTGAAAACGGGGTAGACCAATATGATACAACGGCGAACCTCATTAATCTTACAAACGGGAGCCCAGATTGCAAGATCGCATATCGCCATAAAGCTTATACCAACCTAGTCTTTATGGATGGTCACGTCGGCTCTACCAAGAGAGTAGTTTCTTTCTACAGGGGCTGGACACCAAGATATTAACTAAAAAAAGCACACAAAATATCATAAATTAAGGAGAAGGATAATGAAATTCCAGAAAAATATTAAGAGATTTGCGACGATGGTAATTATGGCGCTGGCGGGATTGTTGTTCATGCCGGCGGCAATGGCCGATGGCGAGGTTGTTTTCCAGCAGGATTTCAGCAAAATCACCAGTCTTGAAGATGCGGGCTGGAAAAGTTTTACAGGCCAGGCGACTGAATTCAGCCTGAAAAACGGATGTCTGAGAATGATGTTTTCAAATGCGCCCTACAAAGGCGGGAATATACATCAAATAATTCCGGCAATCACTTCAGGAACGCTGACTTTTGAAGTTGCGCTTGATACGAATGGCGCACAGTACGATCACTTTTCTCTGCAAACCAACATATATAACCTAAACCTGGCCTTTAAGATGATGGGAAATCAGAAATTGATGCGTTATTATGACGAGAAATGGAAAGATGTTGCGGATAATGTTCCGCTCGGCAAAAAGATAAAAATTAAAATAGTATTTGACAACAATACGAAGATTGTTCAATATTTTATTGATGACATGGAAAATCCGGTGATGATCGATGAAAACGTGACTCTCGTGCCAGTCGATGCATCTGCGCCGTTATTGCTTATTGGAAACTATGGACTGGCGGCCGGGAAACTGGAACACAAGATGTTTAGCATCAGCTTGAGCAAATAATCTGTTTTTTTGTAAGGAATGACATGCAAACACGATGGAAACTTATGCTGCTGTCTCCACTGATTGTTTATTTCAGCTTCCTGATTGCGGCGGGAGCAGAAACGGCAGAGACGGATGTACTGGCGGATGAAGCCCTGGTTTTTCGCGGAATTGCTTTCGAACGTTATAGAATTCCGGAAATTTTGAAAGAACTGGGAGTCAAAAAGACGGCGGATTATACTATCACCAATCTCACTCCGGCATTGACGCCGGAGAATCAATTCAGGCTTGATAAACTCCCGCCGATAAACCCGAAGAAAGCCAGGAAATATATCATCATGGCCGACTTCCCTTTAAATACCGGAGTAATGCCCGATATTGCCCAGAAATCTATCATTAAAGATGTCAGGCGCGGCGCCACTTTAGTAATACTGGGAGGACTTTTCACCTTGAACAAAGGGGAATTCAGCCAGACTCCGTTCGCTTCACTTCTGCCGGTAAAGACCGAAAATCCATGGGCGGTAAAAAAGCTGGAAAATCCGCTTGAGACGCCAGGCGGGGCGGTGGTTTATCTGCATGATATTCCATTGGTTGATGATGCGGAGATTATCTATAAGTCCAATAATCAGCCGTTGTGGATTGCAGGAAAATGTGAAAAAGGGCGAATTATCGTCTTTCTGGGAATTCCATCCGGAACCGCCGGTACCGCAACCGCTCTATTCTGGAAAAATCCGGCATGGGCGAAATTTGCAGCAGACATGATAAAGAAAGGAGCTGATGCTAAATGAAGAAATTGCTGTTGATTCTAAATACAATGTTTTTAGGTGTAATTTTGTCCGTTCCGGCAATGGCAGACAAAATTGTGACAGTCGATACAATCAGGATCGGTAAAATTGTTTATAAACTGAATGTGCCGTCCAATGCGGAAATCTTACTGACAAACCGTTCAGCTTCTCCACAACAGATAGATGCGGTGTGTTCTGTTACATTCGGCATTGCTGATAAAAGAATTATCGGCAAACAACCGGTATCACTCGCGCCTGCCGAAGACAGGAAAATTAAAGTTTCCTGGGATAGCGGGAAGAACGACGGCGGCTATGAATTTAGAGTGGAGCTGTATCTGAACGGCAAACTCATTGATTCGCGCAGCGAATATGCCGCGGTAACCAATATCATCACAGGCGCAGGGCAATATAGCGTCGCCAATCCGGGATGGTTCAGCAAGCCGGGACAGGAAAAAGTATATATTGATGAATTAAAAAGAAATTATTTTTCTTTTGCCGAATATTACACCTGGACGTCATGCCCGATGACCGGTTTAACGCCTGCGGAGGATGAATGGATGCCCCATACGGAATCCCAGGTAAGCTATGAAGCTGTTGTCAATAAGAAATTCGTAAAAAGTTTTGTCGCCGAAGCTCATCAAAACGGGATTGCGGTCTTCCCGTGGATGAACGGGGAAGTGGCCCTGCCGACAGGCCTTGATCATCCGGAGTATTTCCGTTACGGAAAAAACGGAC
>CAIJKT010000144.1 GCA_903821255.1 uncultured Lentisphaeria bacterium
AGCGCAAACGGTTTGCCCATTTCGGTGGACATCCGGAAAAGCGCATGGCCGACGCCTTCCGGCGGCGGCAGATCGGGATTGCCCAGGCTGAAATCGTAAACGTTGTCCGCGCCGAATTCCTTTTTCATCTCGATGCCTGCTTCAAACATTTTTCTGATCCAGGATGATTTATCCAGAAACCCTTTTATCTGATCGGATATAAGCTGCATTTTTTATCCCCGTATTTTCTTTTCTTTAAAAAACCGCATTGCATAAAAATAAACATCCGGAACACTAGCACGAAAACCTGTTTCTTTCAACTTTTTTCACGGCATAACTCTCATAAAAGCAACCGATTTGAAACTATTCATGACGGCAATCAGTTGACAAAATTGCTAATTAGTAAAAAGGAGAATTTTTTATGTCGAACATCAACATCGCAAGTCTGGAAAGAGCGTTGAACAAGCTGATTGCCGGAAAAACCGGATTAATTGCGGATAAGGAGATCTTCCGCGGCGGTCTGCCGGCCGGCGCGGACGGGTTTGCGGTTGCGATCATCAATGAAGAACTGCGCAACGAGCCGGGAGAGAGGATTTTTACTGCAACGGTCTACGGCAAAAGCCCGGACCGGGATTTTGTGATGCGGAAATTTACGGAATGCACGGAAATTTTTCCGCTGTATGGCGGTCCGGAAAAACTGGTGGATGAGGCCGCGATAAATTTTTACGCGATATTCAAGCTTTCCATGGATTTCGCCGCCATTTCCGATAACGGTAAAATCAAAACGGAAGGACTGCTGAAACTTAAAATACGGCTTTAATTCCGCGAATTTTAAAATTCATTTTTCCGGCGTTTTTCAGCTCAAAATTACGGAAACAGTTGACAAAATCGCTAATTAATAAAAAGGAGAATCATATGAAAATAGTGCATCCCAAAAATATAAATTTCAGTATTGATGCTGACGGCGGCATCACCCGTACCGGCATCTGGCGCGTCAAGCCTGACGACGAAGTGAACATTCAGGAAAACCGCGCCGGCTTCCGGCAGGAAGTTGAGGACTGGGCGGGAAAAATCGGGGACCCGTTCCGGGTGCCGGCGGCAGATCTGCAAAGTTATACTGAAGACCCGGACTGCATTGTGACCGCGATCTCATTCAATTCCGTTGAATTTTCCATCTATGACGTGACGTTCACCGGACATGAAAAACATTTAACCGCGGCGATGACAGCCGGAATCATTGAAACGGTTAATGAATTTGACGAACACGAAAAAAGCGCGGTATGGCGGATTCATGCGGACAGCCTGGAAGGCTGGCTGCCGAAAATCGGAGATCCCCTCAGTTGGGCCGGCGCGGATTATCAGTGCGTCAGTATCAGCAGTCGTCAGTCGGCATGCGGCGAATGGGAAGTGAAACTGACGGCCAGGGATATGTCGGTTCTGATGATCGGCAATCCGTCTTTCACGAGCAATAATAATCTGGAAAGATTCAGCAGCGCCAGATGGCGCGTCAGGAAGGACGCGATTGAAAACTTCCTGGCGGCGCATGCGGTCAATACCGCGGCGGAATGGGCGGGTGACGGCTATATCGTGACCGATGTCTCCAGCGAAGCGAATGGCGCTTCAGGATATTATGTGATGCTGACAGCCAGGGAGATGTCAGTTCTGATGGTCGGCAATCCCGCTTTCAAATGCAGCAACAGCCTTGAACGCGTCATCAGCGCCAGATGGCGCGTCGGCAGCGAGGCGATGGAGGACTTCCTGGCGGCGCCCGAAATCAACGGCGATGCGTCCGGCTGGGCTGGAGAAGATTACTACATTACTGAAATCTCCAGCCAGCCGGACGGGGTGCAGGGGTATCTTGTCACAATCGAAGCCAGACATGTCGGAGTCCGGAAACTTGATGTGAAACGGCGCGAAACATTTGGCGGGTATGATATTTTCGGCAGCCTGAGACGTGAAATCGTCTGGACCGGACGCTGGCGGGTGCATCGCGACAACAAACAGGACTTCGAAAACATCACCGGGTCCTCCGCCGCGGACTGGGCGGAGGAAGGCTATATCGTTACGAGTGTTGATCCGTCCAGGATCAGCGACATGGAATATGAATATACCGTCGAAGCAAAATCCCCGGAATTTTCCAACCTGGCCTCGATGCAATACAAAAACGACCGCACCAATCTGTCCTCCAGAGTGGACGTCATGGTTGACAGCGGAACATTTATCCTCTCCGCGGAACAATGCGGCTGGAGCAAAGCCGATGACGGCGGATATGACGAAATTGCAGACTGGGACCCGGACACAAACTGTCCGTTTCAGACGGAAGACACGCTGGATAAGGAGATAATCGGCGGCGAACTGCTTTGCGCCATATTGACCGTGTCAACCTACCGCAGGGGTGAAACCCGCAGGCATGTCGCGGATGAAGTCCGGTGGACCAACAGCTCCAGGATCGTGAACAATGCCGACGGCAATGAGGGGGACTGGCGCAAAATTGAGATCAAGGCGGATATCATCAACGACTCCCGCGGCGACGTCTGGACTAAGGTTTCGAAGAAGTACATGCATGCCCCGGCCGGTTTTAAATGGAATCCCGATTTCTGGAAATAAAACTATGGAAAATACATATTACAATTTGACTGAAGCAATCGAAAATGTGGAAGAGCAATTACG
>CAIJKT010000145.1 GCA_903821255.1 uncultured Lentisphaeria bacterium
CCTAATGAAATACAAGGAAATTTTAAAAAGATATCTTATTCACGCTCAAATTGCTGCAGTGATAATTTTTCCTGTGTTAGTGTCTCAATGGCACAGGACGAAAGGGTTCAGCTTTTCCTCGCAAATCAATAATTGGGTCGAGTCTTATGGCTATTTCCTGCATATTCCGCAATTGATTGTATATTATGGGTGTGTTCTTTCCTTAGCCTTTTCAGGGATGGCTCTTTCATATATTTTTATCAGCAATATCAGAACAGCTTTCTTTTACAAGTATCTTTGCAGGCTTGGGAAGTACACTTTGGATATATATGTTTCTCATCTGTATTTTTTATACGGAATAGGTCTTGGCGCAACTAGAATTTTCTCATCAGCTTTGGCAGCAGTTGTTGTCTCGTTAATGCTATCACTTTTGATTTTAAGAAAGTTTAGAATATTGAATTTGCTTTTTCTTGGAAATAGGGCAAAAACTGCCAACAAAATTAATCCCGAGATGGTCACGGCATCAGCGCTTGTTTAATGCGATTAAAAAAATGGTTATCAGGTTTTCGACCACATAACCGATAGAAAAAATTAATCATTTTGTTGTATTCTTGCGAAAAATTATGAAAAAAATCTTGCGATCCGCCTTCTCTGCAATGTATAGAAAATATCAAAACTGGCAACGAAGAGATGCCTTTCTGAAAGTATCGCCACCCTATCGCTTGCACCTCGGCTGCGGGAATATACGCATCACCGGGTTTTGCAACGTTGATGTTGTGGAGACAATAGCAACCGACATCATCGATGATGTGAAGACATTACAGCTCTTTCCGGCGGAATCGGCAAGCGAGATTTATGCCTGCCATGTACTCGAACATTTTTCTCATGAGGATATCCCGCGCATTCTGAAACGCTGGTACGAAGTCCTGCAGCCAGGGGGATGCCTTCGCATATCGGTTCCCGATACTGATCGAATAGTAAAGATTTACTCCAATAATTGGAAACATTTTCAAACACCTGGTAACTCGCCCTGGATAGGGCTTATCTATGGCGGTCAGTCGTCTCCCTACGACTATCATAAAACAGGATTCAATTTCTGCTGGCTGAAATATCTTCTGGAGTCCTGCGGCTTCAGTGATTGCCGGGAGTATCCGCATGAACCTCACTTCATAAATGGTCTTCAGGACGGTTCACTTGCGAAGGAACCTTTTGGAGAATATTTATCTCTTAATATGTTTACGATTAAGCCTCAAAAGGGTATTAATCAATAATGAAATTAAATACGGGATGTTATCGGATGTTCTCTTTGTTGTTTTTCCTGCATCGTGATTAAAGATACCCACCCGATTGAAATCAGTGTCGTTTTGCCGGTATATAATGGAGCGACTACGCTTGCCTGTGCGCTGCGTTCGGTTTTCGCGCAAACGCTCCAAAACTATGAAATAGTACTCTTAGATGACGGTTCAACCGACAACTCAGTCAAAGTGGCGGAGACGTTTTCTGATCACCGTCTCCATATTATAAAAGACGGAACAAACAGGGGGCTTGCATATCGGCTGAATCAGGGGATTGACCTTGCTCGCGGCCGGTATATCGCCAGAATGGATGCCGATGATATCTGCTTTCCGAAGAGACTGGAACGTCAATTTGATTTCCTGGAAACGCATTCGACTATAGACTTGCTCGGTTGTCGCGCTATTGTTTTTCGAGGCGGTAAGGAAATAATTGGGTTGATGCCGTTCCGGGCCGCGCATGAAGAGATCTGTGCCCGGCCGTGGAGCGGTTTGTATCTCTGTCACCCTACATGGATGGGACGTGCCGAATGGTTCCGGCGTCATCGATATCGTTTCCCGGAAGTCCTTCTTGCCGAAGATCAGGACCTGCTTCTCCGGACGTACCCGACGAGCCAATTCGCCTGTCTTGAAGATGTGTTGTTGGCCTACCGCAAGGAAAACTTTCATCTTGGCAAGACCTTGCGTGCGCGCCGGTCGCTCCTCAATACCCAACTTACGCACTTTCTTCGCCGCCACCAATATTTCAATGCAGTTTTGGCGATTGGAATTACCGGCGTAAAGATTATTGTTGATTGCCTTGCAGCTGTTCCGGGCTGCGAGGCTGTTTTTTTTAGAAGAATGTCCGAACCGGTTTCTGCTTCGGTAACAAAAGAACTGCAATTGATTGAATGAAAGAGAAACCAACTTCGCAGCTTTTGCTCTTTTCGGTCTTAAAAAGTCAATCAATAAGAAATGCGTAGTCATGTAACTAAACGGATTTGTTTTATTACTACCTTGCCGGTTACTTTAAAGGCGTTCGTCCGTCCGCAGACGGAGTTCTTGCTGCAAAATGGGTGGGATGTCACCTGGATTTGCGCCGAAGATACAGATTTTTCCAAAGACATTCCGAATGGAGTCAGGTATATACCGCTAAAGTTTAAACGCGGATTGGATTTCTTTGGCATACCGGGGGCAATTTTTGCCTTGAACAATCTCTTTAAAAATGAACATTTTGACGTCGTACAGTATTCGACACCAAATGCAGCATTTTATGCCAGTACTGCTGCGCGGCTGGCTGGAGTTCCGATTCGCATTTATGCGCAGTGGGGGATACGCTATGTCGGTTTTGACGGCATAG
>CAIJKT010000146.1 GCA_903821255.1 uncultured Lentisphaeria bacterium
GGCCATACTACAAAGAACATGTCATCGGCATGCTGGAGAAAATACTGGTCGGCAAGGACACCGCCGACAATATCATGCCGAACTGGGAACCTTACATGTTCGACTTCAAAGGTTGTTTCTGCCCGCGCTGCAAAGAGGAATTTATTCAGCACAGCAGGCTGCCGCGCGAAGACGTCGATAAAAAATGGCCGAATTCCATCATTGCCTCCTATAAAGAGCAATGGATTAAATTCCGCAGCTGGCAGCATGCAATGATGCTGCAAACCCTGGAGCAGACGATTAACGACCTGGGTAAAAAAGCCGGAAAGAACGCGCATTTCATGCCGGAAGTCGGCTGGAGCTACTTTATTGAAAACTCCAACCACGAGGGCGGCCAATATAATCCGGCGGACTATCTGGACAAGCTGCCGTGGATTGAAATATGGGGGCCGTACATCTTCCAGCCATTCACCAAACCGTATGAATATTACACCGGAATCCACTTGATCACCTATATGGGAGCCCGCGATATGAAGAAATTCGTCGCAGACCGGGTCCCGGACCAGACCAGACGCCCGAAATTAATCGCGTTCCCGCACGGTTTACAATGTAATGACTGGGTCACCGAACCGGAAGCGCTGGGTTTCGAATACCTCTGCTTTTTCCTGAACGGCTGGGAGGGTGCTTTTGCTTACCTTTTCCCCCGCGGTTATGATCAGCGCTACTGGGGTGAATTAGCCCGGACCAACAACACAATCGCCGGATATGAAAATTATGTATTCAAAGGACGCCGCGATAATTCAATAAATACGGCAATCGTCAGCCCGGTTCCGGCAGCCAGTTTCCCGAAATCATGGAGCGAAGGCGGCAATTTTCTGCAAAAACTGCCCGGTCTGGCCAATGCCTCATTGTTGCAAAGCGTCAGTTATGAGCTTGATAACAGACGGATGATCGCTGCCGGAAATTTCTGGCTCAAGGGCGAAATCTTTTTCAAACTCAAGGTCGGCTCACCCGGCAAGAGCATGAAATATGTGCTGACCCAGCCTGACCGGAAACGCTGTTTCGCCAATGCGGCAGGTGATATCGCTCTTAGCTCGGACGACCTTGAAAAAGGCATTCTGCTGCATACCGGGGCTCT
The DNA here is from genome assembly GCA_903821255.1 of uncultured Lentisphaeria bacterium. The sequence continues at coordinate 1,118 of CAIJKT010000146.1, forward strand.
GCGCTGGAACTTCTATATATTGGAACCGTATGAAGCCGGAAAAAATTACGGCGAAGTCATAACTCCGGCGGAAATGGATAAAGTGTTGAAAGCGCGTCTCCCTGCAATCGAAAAGGCGGTCCAGTGGGAAAAACAGTTTTCCGCCGGAAAGCTCGAACAGGCAGCCAGGGAACTTGGCCTGCCGGATTATTCCGGGATTAAAGACATGAGTAATGCCGGCGTCTCCTGCCAGAAAAAGATAATTGCCGATAAAACTGTAGTCGAGTTCAAAGCCGGCGATATGACATTGACGCTCGATCCGGCAGTCGGAGGACGTCTGATGAGCTGGACCCGGGGCAGGGATGAACTGGTCAGTCAGGATGAGAAAACCGGGCTGGCCGTAGATGCTTTCTGGTGGCCGTCGGACGCCATCAGCGCCATCAGCACCCCGTATAAAGTCGTCAGTCAGAGTAAGACCGGCAGCGGTTTGGGTATTACGCTGGAGCGGGAGCTTACCGCGGCGGACAACCGTTATCTGACCGGAGTTGTAATCCGTAAAACTTATGACATCAGCGCAAGCGGCTTTAAACTCAACTCCGAAGTCATCAATCAGACAAAAAAGACACTGGCATTCGCTTTCCGCTGGCACAATATGCCCGGACTGTTTGAGATCAAAAACGGCGCCGGCGGCCAGGCCGCCATGGAAAACGACGGCAAGCCGGAAATTTTTCCACGCCTGTTCATCTGCAAACTCTACCGTTTTGCCGCACAACCGGATAAAGATCTGGAAGGTGCGTTCAGAATGGAACAGGCGGCCAGGATAACCTCGCCGAAAACAACTTTCTCCGCTCCGTGGAGTCCGGTAAAAGTCACCGCTGAAATCACCTCCGCCAAAGACCTGCACTGTCTGATCTTCTGGGATTCCGGCAAGCAGAAAGCCTCGACTTTCGAACCAGTTTCCGTCAAAATCAAACTCGATCCCGGTCAGTCCTGGGCGATGAGTTGCGACTGGAGTTGTACTGCCGGACAGTAAGGATACTTTATGTTTGTCCAAGCCGCCGCCGAACCATTATTGCTTGACGCGGTCTTCGAATGCGCGGGAGAGCAGGAGACTGCCGACCAGGCGTTCTCGCTGTTGAAACCCGGCGTCAAAACCATTGCTGTCAGACGGCACCGGACATGATCCGCGACGGCGGCGTTAAAGCGATGATCAATTTTAAAATTCATTTCACCCCCGGCAGGAAGATAAATATCCCGGTTGCTTCTGCCGCGGGGCCGGCGAACGGGCAAGTCTCAACAACTGGCGGCAGACTTGACGCCGCTTCAGTTACCGGAAAATCATTCGGAGTAAAAAGGTGAACCCCCTTGCGCAAAGCGGGTTTCACGGCTAATTTATTATTCAGCAGGTTAAGCAAACGGAGGTTCAAGATGTTTGAAATAGATATTACCAGGAGTTTTTCGGCAGCGCACTGTCTGCAAGGGTATAAAGGGGACTGTTCGGCGCTGCATGGACATAACTGGACCGTCCAGGCCGTGCTTCAGGCGGAAAAACTGGACCAGATCGGCATTGCCGTGGATTTTAAGAAGTTGAAACAGGAACTGGATGCCATCCTGGACGATTATGATCACACGAATATCTCGGAGCTGGAGGACTTTAAATCCATCAATCCGACC
>CAIJKT010000147.1 GCA_903821255.1 uncultured Lentisphaeria bacterium
GACCAGCGCAGCGGCGGGAGATCTGGTGGCGAAGGTTTATTTGAACAACATCAAAATGGACATGGTGTCATTCGGCAATCTGGCGCCCAAAGCGTCGGTCACGCTGAGCTCCACCATCAACAGCGGCTTCATCACCGCCGGGAAGCAGACCACCATCATGGTCTGGGCGGACGCCAAAAGCAAGCTGCTCGAAACCCGCGAAGGCAATAATATAAACTCAGCGACGTTTTTCCTGGACAACCGTCCGGATCTGAAAGTGACTGTAATCACGCTGTCTTCAACCAAAGCGGGGAAAGTGACGGTGAACTTCACAATCGCCAATGCCGGGGTCGGGCCGACCGCGGCCGGAGTCGGTGCGCAGACTGCGGCGGTTTATGTCAACGGCACTCCGGCCGGTACCGTAAACTACGATGATCTGGCGAAAGGCGCGACTGTTGCATTGAAATTGAACAACGTCACCATCACCGCCGGGACCTGCAAGGTAAGGGTGGTGGCCGACAGCACAGGCAAGGTCACGGAAGCAAACGAAAACAACAACATTCTGGAAAAGATTTTCGTCATTGCAAAATAGTTAAGGAACTGCATACAAAAAATCTTATAACATAAAGTATGAAAAAGGAATTTTAGAATGAAAAAACTGGCAGATGCTACTCAGATTCTCAAACGCCATCCGGCAAATCCCTTAATAAAACCGGCAGACTATCCCGGTGTGATGCAGACATACAATCCTTCCCCGGTAATGTATAATGGCGAAACCATTATTCTGCTGTCCATGCTTTTCTATAAACAGGAAAGACTGGGCGAAACCCGTGTTGCTCGAAGCAGGGACGGCATTCATTTTGAGATTGAAGACAAGCCGTTTATCAATCTGAACATTAATGAATTCCCATACAATTTCGTCAACCGGCATATTATTGACAACCGGGTCACACAGATAGATGACACTTATTACATCCTGACCCCGGTGATGGCCGGCCAGTTTGACGGACCGGCAACTGTGCTTGGAAAAACTAAGGATTTTAAAAAATATGAAGTGATGGATGTCATAACCCTGCCGCGGAACCGGGGGGCATCGCTGTTTCCGCGCAAGATCAACGGTAAGTATTACAAACTGGACCGTCCTGGCGGCGGCAATGCTTCGGAGGGGCTTATCTGGCTGTCTTCATCGCCGGACCTGATTCATTGGGGCTCGTTCCGGCCGGTGCTGTCTCCGTTTGCCGAATACGGCAAATCGAAGATGGGGCCGACTCCTCCGATCTGGACGGAACGCGGCTGGCTGGTGATTATTCACGCGGTTCATGAACCCTGCGACGGACCGCATTACAGCATCGGCGCAATATTGCTGGATCTGGAACAGCCCTGGAATGTCATCGGCAGAACTTACAGTCCGCTGCTCACGCCGCAAATGGATTACGAAACCAGGGGCTGGGTGGACAATGTGGTGTTTCCGTGCGGCGCTATCGCCGATTACGAAAAGGATGAACTCCGGATGTATTACGGCGCGGCGGACACCAGAATCTGTCTGGCAACCGGTTCGATAAACGAAGTGGTGGACGCCTGCATTCAGAATGTATGATCTTCAAGAGCAAATCGTCCCAAAGAGAACTATATTAAATTCAGCGAATAACGCAAAATATTGGAGAGAAAAATGAGTTTTATCAAGCAGTTTTTTTTCACAGCCGTGCTGCTGTTGTGGATTGGTGATGTTACCGCCGACCCGGAAATGGTGTTTCATGCGCCTTTTGACAAGGATTTTTCCGCAACGATGAATGGTAAAATCGTGCAGGGACAGCACTCGCAGCAGGTGTTGTTTGAAACCCTGGCAACGTGGTTGCAGCCGGGAGTAGCCGGGAAAGCCGCGCTGATTGGCCGTCCTGAAAATAATCTGGCAAATCACTACGGCATCACCTACAAGGGAACCGATATCATTAATCCGCAGCAGGGCGCGGTGTCATTCTGGCTGTCCCCTCAGGACTGGAAGGCCAGTGACAATAAATTTCATATTTTCATTGAAGCTTCCGGGCAGAATTCATTTCTCGTGATATATAAATACCTGGAAGGAAGTGACCTGTTTTTTCTTTACGGTGCTAAACAGGGCAGGAGCAAAGAGGAGATTCCGTGGACTGTCGCGAAGAAGAATATCCGGGACTGGGAAATGAAAAAATGGCATTTTATCACCTGCTGCTGGAATGAACAGAAAATATGGCTGTATATTGACGGGTTGATTGCCGACACCAGACCGGTGAGGTTATCACCGACCACGCCGTTCCCGTCAGTTGTTGTTGGCGGTTCTTTCGATGGATGGAAAACTGACATGGGCAGGACGTTGATTGATGACGTCAAAATATTTAATGCCCCGCTGACGGCACAACAGGTGGCTGCGCTCCATGTCAGTTATAATTTTCAAAAAGCGGCTCAGACTGACAAGCCGTTGACTTTCAGCAAGGTTTTCCCCAGTACCGACCGGGCGGACAAAGTATTGAAACTGTCATTCCTGCTCTCCCGCTTCCAGCCGGATTTCAAACCGTATAAGATTAATTTTGAGTTGTTAGACTCTTCTAAAAAAGTAGTGATGCAGAAAACAATTATTTCCAGCGATACGGAATATAATGAGAAGATCAACGTTGCCGCGCTGGCTCCCGGCCGCTATCTGGCTCGTATTTCTCCGGTTGCGGTAAAGGATGAAAAATGTCCGGTTGCGGAATTTGATTACGCTATTCCGGCCGATCCGCCTGCGTGGGACAACAATCAGTGCGGAATCAGTGACAAAGTACCGCCGCCGTGGACTGATATGAAATTGCTGCCGGACAATACTGTCGAATGCTGGGGCAGGCAGTATGTTTTCAATAATAGTCTGTTTCCGTCCCAGATCAAAACAGGTAAATATTCGTTGCTGAATGACCCGGTCCGCCTGACTGTCGGCGGCAGGGTGTTTGATGCTCCGTGCGGGATAAAAGTCACAAAGGAATCGCCTGCGGCAATTGAACTGGAATGCACCGGGAAGAATGAGCAGATGTCGGTCAAAACCAGCATCACGGTTGAATACGACGGGTTTATGTGGGTGAAGATGGATATCCTGCCGGAAAAAGCGTTCACGGTAAACGCCATGACCCTTGATATCCCGTTGAAAAATGACTGCGCTTCATTGTTCAACCTGATGCGCAAATATTATATGGAAAATGAAAAAGGCTTTGTGGGCGCGGTTACGGACAAAACCATCAGTGCCAATCTCTATCAGTTCAACCCGGTAATCTGGCTGGGCAACGAAGATGTCGGACTGGAATGGTTTACGGAAAATTTGAAAGGGTGGCATAATAAGGACAAAGCCAGTTCGCTGCAGATAGTTTCTTCGGGCAATGCCAGGATACTGCGTCTGAATCTGATTGATTCAAGTGTCGAACTGAAACAGCCGCGGCATATTGAATTCGGACTTCAGGCCACGCCGGTCCGCCCATTGCTTAAAGACTGGCGCAAACTGCGCAGCGGCAGAAATATCGAAATGTGGTTCCCGTGGGCTAAAATCCATAACGTGCCGGATGCCGAATTCAAGAAACCGGACTATGAACAGCAGAAAAAGTCGATGTCGGTAAACGGCAAAAAGGTATTTCATTATTTTGCCACTTATACGATGTCGCCGCATTTCCCGGAATGGCCGTGGTGGTGTGACCTGTGGAGCAGGATGCCCCCGCTGCCCGGAACTTACATAGACCCGGATGACCATGAATGGGGCGCCGCCTACACCTGCGTGAATGCCGGATCGCTGAGAGATTTCTACGCCTGGAAATTTAAACAGGCTCAAAAGGTTCTTGATATCAAATGCATATATGTTGACAATCAGTGTTCGCAGCGCTGCCGGAATGCTGCTCATGGCTGCGGCTGGACTGACGATTCAGGGGAGCTCTATGATACCTGGAACATTCTCGGCACCAGGCAACTGGCCAAACGGATGTATACCATGATCAAGGAATATGATCCGCAAGGCATGGTGACGCGGCATATGTCGGCGCAGATGGTGACTCCGGTGGTGGGGTTTGCCGATATCC
>CAIJKT010000148.1 GCA_903821255.1 uncultured Lentisphaeria bacterium
GCCTGGAAATGTTTGATGATTATATCACCAGGGCAAAACAGGCCGGCTGGGAATTCGTCACACTGGGTTCGCTGGTTGCGGAGACGCCTGAAATTCCCCTGGGCAAAATAGTGCGGAAGGCATTTCCCGGCCGTGAAGGCTGGCTGGCCTGCCAGGAACCGGCGTAAGTCCGCATAAACTCATCGCATTTAAAATATGGGGTGAAGAAGGATGCAGTGTTCCAGGAAAAAAATTAGCAGGATTTTATGGATTTGCGGACTGCTGCTTATTCCCGCTGTTTACGGAATGGATAAGGAAACCGCGGCAGACAAAAAGACGGACAGTTCCACGGTGGTTGAAGATGATCCGGCGACAGTCCGCATAAACATTCCCGGAGCGGGCGTTTATGGCAGAATGGAATCGATCATATTCCCCAATGTTGAATTTGAAGATGCGGATCTCTTTTCCGTGGTCAGATACCTTAACCGGGCCGGCAAACGCTATGATCCGGCCAAAACGGGAGTCGGCATTGTCGTAGCCGGGCTGACTAAAGAGGCGGCGGGCAAACTCCCGAAAATCACGATGCATTTGTCGAAGATACCCATGAGCGAGGTTGTACGTTATGTCTGCCAGTGCACCGGATTGAAGTTCAAGGTTGACGAGGGCGTGGTGATAATCGGAACTGATATTGACGAAATGCAGACAGGATCTTTCAATATCCGGGGAGATTTGATTTCAGACATAACCGGAATAAAGAGTGACGCCGGAGAGAAAAAGAAGGAACAGAGCATTACCGCGCAAGGGGCCAAAACAGATTTCACCGGCACGTTCAAAAATGATTCCACCGGAAAATAATCATTCATCACCGGAGATGTGTAAAATATGAAAAACAAAGAAGACAGCCAGGCAGATTCGCTGAATGAGAAGACCAGCTTTCAAAATCTGAAAGTCGTCGGGGATTACACCCTGATCAAGCCCATCGGCATCGGCGGCATGGGGGAAGTGTTTCTGGCCGAACAGAAGTCCATGCAGCGTATCGTCGCATTGAAAATACTGCTGCCGGCGCTGGTCAACAACAAAAGCTCGCTGGAGCGTTTTTTCCGGGAAGTGCGCACTCTGGCCAAAATTGAACACCCGAATATCGCGCAGGCGATAGAAGCCGGAATCGAAGATGATATCTGTTATTTTTCGATGATGTACATTAAAGGCGAAGACCTTTCCGCTGTCATTAAAAGGAAAAAAAAGCTCGATGAAGTTCCGGCATTGAAAATTATCCGGGACGTTGCCGCCACGCTGGATTACGCCTGGCAGAAACACAAGCTGATTCACCGCGATGTGAAACCGTCAAATATCATGCTGACCAGTGAAGGCACGGTCAAACTGCTTGACCTGGGCATTTCCAAAATCTACGGAATTGATGAAGAGGAACTTACCCAGCGCGGCGTCATGGTCGGCTCCCCCTATTATGTCAGTCCCGAACAGGCCAAAGGCGACGAAGTTGACTTCCATGCGGACATGTATTCACTGGGCGCGACTTTTTATCAGATGGTCACCGGACAGCCGCCGTTTGACGCCGAAACCACCCTCGGCATTGTCAGCAGACATCTTTGCGATCCCGTGCCGGACCCCCGAATGATTAACGAGAACATCTCCGAACGAACCGCCCTGCTCATAATGAAAATGCTGGAGAAAAAACGCTATGACCGGTTCTCCGACTGGCAGAAGGTAATTGATGAATGCAATGATATCATTGCAGATAAAGAGATACTGAACGACCCCGCCGCCAGGCAGGCCGGACTTAAAAAAGCGGGTTTCACGCTGCGCGGCATGGCAATTCCCCCGAGATTGCAGCGGCTGCTTTTTACGCTGCTGATTATGATCATTGCGCTGGCGGTGCTGATTAATTACAGCAATAAGGAAAATGCCAGAAAAGAGAAAGAGAAAAGCTTCATCAATGCCATTGCTTTTGCTAAAAGCTGTTCCTCCGACCAGTATCAGGACGCATTCGCCAAATTGGAATATGTAATCCGCAACGCCCCCGCCGAATATGCCGGCCCCGCCAAAGAGCTGCTAAACAGCCTGAATGATAAAATCATCGAAGACAAGCGCGTGGACGAAAAACATAAAATTGAAGCGGCGGTACTGTCGCTGCGGCAGAAATCATACACACTGGAACAGCAGGGTAAATATCAGCAGGCGATAGAACTGTGGCAGTTTCATTTGCAGAACAGCCCGTGGCGCGGCAATCAGACCTTCCGCGATCAAGTTGACAAAATGATCAGCCTGATCAAAGAGGAGCGTTCGCAAAAAGAGAAAAAACATCTGGATTAGCCCTGCCCTGTCTTTCTTTGAAACTTCATTGTCCGCTGAAGCTCCGCGTAAATATCAGAGCTTTTTGAAATAAGTGACATCCTCTGTTCTTATATCGAAGCCGGCTCTTTCGTAGGCGCGGCGGGCGCGGAGATGGGTATCGTCAAGCCCGGTCCTGACCTGCGCATAAATCATGCCTTCATCCTTAAACCTTTTAAATACTTCGCCATACATCTGCTGGCCAATTCCCTTGAGACCGCATTCCGGATCAACCGCATTATTGCCGATCTGTCCGATTTTTCGACTTTGGTCAATACTGAAAGTAATAAACCCGACGACCTTCCCGTTTTCTTCGCAGACATAAATCCAGTCTGGATGATGGAGCACATGATAATTTATCTGCTCCTCTTTCGCGGTGTCTTTATCCGGAATAAGCAATGAAAACAACACATCCCCATAGGTGTCCTGATACATATTATAGATATTTGACCAGGCACGATTGGCAATCGACACCACCGCCGGCAAATCTTCGGGTTTATAGCTTCTGAGCATGTAATTCTCCGTTCTTACAAACACACCATTGTCAGGTAACGCCCATTTTTCACTCCCAAAGCAACATTGCCGGCCACTGATGCGGGCTGTTATAACAGCTTGAGCCGACCGGGCTGACGGTTAGCGCTGACTTGACGCGATTCGGGTATTTCAATGACGCGTCATCGCAGTCAGCCGCGTAAATGCCGAATCCGATCGCGGAGCCCTTCTCCAGCCTGGCCGGCAGAAGATATTTCGCGGGGAAAAAGACTTCGTAGACATAGCCGTCCTCTGTCTGTCTGAAAGCAGACGGAATATCTGCGGCAGCGGTGCTGTCCTTGGGCGCCTGAGTGGCCAGCCCGAGCTGAGGGTCCGGTGTGCGGTTGCGGAACACCAGCGAACTTCTTCCGTCCGGGTTCGGATAGACGGCATAGTCATAGTCATCTTCATCATAGCCGGTTTGCTGTTTTGACCGTGCGTTGCACAACGAATCGAAATATATTTGCAAGCAGTCATTGCACCAGCGTTCCGCCTGCTTCGTGAACGCTTCGTGAACGAATTTGTCATCGGTGATTTTCACGCAAATATAAATGCCTTTTTCATCCCAGGCGGTTTTTAACCAGCCGGAAAAATCTTTATCTGATATATTTTTCAGCTTCTTATCCGCGATATAGCGGTTTTCAAATTTCACCGCTGGAATTTCTTTCCAGTCGTCAGGATTGCCGTCAATTGTGATTGGCGTTTTTGCCTTTTTGCAGACAAATCCGCTGAAGCTGAGATCTGATGCGAACACGCAGGATTCAGATTTGATTGCCGCGTTCAGTTTTTCCTGCGTGATGCCGTCCTGGGTGAGCGGTACCGGCAGTTTGATGAAAATATCAGACACTCCGGAACCCGGAACATGCAGTGGAATTTTTTGCCCCGCCAGCTCAAGAGTTCCGTCAAACGTTCTGGACAAATAATTTTTTGCGGCGATCACCGCGGTTTCCGGCGCTGAGGGTTTGCTGCTGAACGCCAAAGGAGAAATGTCATCCCCGGAGGACAGGCTGACTGTCTCAAAGGCTTTGACAAAAACGTCAAGCGTTCCCGGCTTGCCTCTGAAGAAAAGCGGGAAAGACGATACCGGGAATTTTACATTGCCTTTCACGTCCGGCTTGAAGCTTCTTTCGCATTCCATGAGATCGAATATTTGTTCAAGACTGCCGTTGAAATTCGTCCAGGCCATCGGGGCCGGCATAATGCCGGCGTCAAGTTTCGGATGGTGACACCATACGGCCGCGACTGGCCGTTTCTGCGCATCCTCGAAGATGTATGCCCTGATATAAGGCGCAAAGCGGACATCCTTCCTGAAATAAGCATCGCCAAGAAGATGGCCGAGCGTATTAGAGATTTTCTGCGTGGCATACGGGGTCATATTCATGTCCATCTCAAAATTGTTGATGTGAGCCCCGGACAGGAAAGATTTCACTCTGTCCTGATATTTGAGGGCGACCAGCCAGCTTCTGGCGCGCCAGGCGGCGGAGATTTTTTCCGTCCAGCCCATGTCGTATGACAACGCGCCGTAATACCATGCGCCCGGAGGAAGCCAGCGGGCGGATTCGATGCCCCATTGCGGAATTGTGTATGGTCCGTAATGCATGCCTTCCGGCCAGAATACCGGAGTATTCCCGTAACCGTTTTTCTCCAGGACTTTAAACAGCGTCTGTGTATCAGCGTCCAGATCCGGACTTTCCGGCCTGTTCCTGTATGTGTGAATGCCTATCATGTCAAATTTCACGCCGCCGAGTTTGTTGACTTCCGCGAGCAGGTGATCTGTTTCGGCGATGCCGCCGTCCGGGGACATGTTGCAAGGATCGTCCTGGAAAACTTTTGCGGCCGGGTTACCCTCTTTGACGCCCTGATAGAAAGCTTTCAGCACTTTTGCAAAATTTTTAGACGCAGTTTCCGGCGTTCCGTCTTTGCTCCACCATGCGACCGGAAATTTTGCGAATACCTCTCCGCCGGCAGCCCACATTGGAATCCATGGATGCTTTTTCGCGACTTCCGCCGTTTTCTCTTTGAATTTTTCCAGCCATTCGACGGTGATTTCCCCCCCTGCCCCTGTGTTATAATCTTTTATCAGGATATCGGGATCGTCGGGTGGCATCCTGTAACTGCCCGGCGAACTTCTGATGCAAAAACCCTGCATTTTATCAGTTTGCTGGTCCCATGTGAATGAGAACATGAATGAGTTGGTTATTTCAATCCCGTATTTCTGATAGGAGTCCCAGATGATTTTATCCCACATATAGGTGTGGCTCTTTGCCCCTATTCCAATTTTCCGGTACCGGTCCAGGATTTTGAAAAAGTCGTAGCGGCATGCATCGGAATCCCCGTAGTTTTCGGAGAAAATATTTTTCAGGCGGTGCTTATTCTCTAGAAAATTCATGATGGAGAAACGGTGGAAATCATAGGTTCTGGAGCCGTCATCCAGTTCATATTCCGCCTTTGCAACAAAGATTCCGCACGGAAAATTGCCGTCAAAAGGGAGTTGAACAAGCGCTTTGCCGTCACTGCCGCATTTGAATTTGAATGTTTTAGAGAACAGCTCTTCGTCAAAAAAGTTCTTTACGCTGACAGTCACTTTGCCGGAGCGCTCCGGCCTGGCGGTTATCTCAAGTCTCGCCTCCATCCTGTCAGACGGCTGGAGAAAGTTGCCATCGCCGGACGTGAGCAGCAGACCCTCTGCCGCGCGTGCCTTAAAATCCGTTGCGGCACTGTCTTTTTCAAGCTGAAGCCCGTCGATCCAGACATGGCTCCCGCCGCTGGTCGAGTCAGCGCCGATGGACACGGAAACCGGCATGGATTGAGGAACTTCAAAACTTAACGAGTAGCGCTCCCAGTCGGGAGAGGCATTAAATATTGCTCTTGCTTCTTTGCCTTTGCCGTCACGCTGGAACCCGATGGGCAGATGCTTGTTGCCGTATCCGACCCAGCAGGAATTCGGCAACCATATGCTGATGCGCTGATCGTCATGCGGTTCGCTTTTCGCGTAAAAACTGAAAGTATATTTTCCGGCTTCCAAAGGGACGGGAAAAGTCCTGAACGGATAACCTATGCTCCTGTAATCGCCGTTTTTTTTCACCATTGCCAGTATTCTCATGCTTTGAGAACCGAATTTGCTGACGGTTTTGTCAATGGCAAAAGGCACTAAACTCCATATTTCTCTGCCCGTGAATCTAAAGGTGTTCCAGTCCTGGAAATAAGACTCCAGCCCCTGCTCGAAAGATGGATTTTGAATGAGATTTTTGGATGATTTAAAGTCCGGCAGCGCCAAACCATCAACCGCCTTGAAGTCAATGCCCGCGCATACATTGTCCGCCGCTTTGGCGGATACCGCGTTTTTTATGTCCAGCAGAAACGAGATATGATTACTCCCGGTTCCGGGAAATAATCTGAAATTATACGTCTTACTCCAGTCGGTATAATAAAATCTTGTGTCCTGGCATGTCTCGCCGGGAATAACCGCAAAAGATTCGCGCGGATTGTCATGGAAAAACTCTATTTCCGTTCTTGGATTATGCAGGGCCATGAAATCCCAGTGGGATAATTTATCGCCCTCTTTTTCGGGAATTACATAGTCTTTGCCCTGGTTGCGGAGTTTTTGGCCCAGCGTTTTGCTGTAGTCCATTTCAAACCAGAAGGAGGACAGGAATATTTTGGTTCCCTGCTTTGCGATGAAGGATGCGTCGGCATCAAACATGATCAGGCCGTTTTCGAGAAGCTCAATTGTCTGCCGGCAGTTTCCTGTCATGCCCGCATGTGAGAATTCGCCGTCGCAGATCAATTTTCCGCCGTCTGTTTTAAAAGCGGTTTTGAACCACTTCGTGTCATTGAAGCGGAGATATTCCTTCGGGGCGGAGCTTTCCATATAAAAAAGCAGATATCCTTTAGCCAGGACCTTGCCGTCGGCGGAAAGCGTAATCTGACCGTCTTTCCTCATCTCGATCTTTTTGTTGCCGCTGACAATCTCGCTGCCCTTTATTTCAGGATTGAAACCCTGTGTTTTTTCCGCTGATTCCTGCACGAACGGCGCGGGCGGGGCGGTCAGCGGCAGAGTGTTATCCACCGCATAAACTGACAGAATGCCGCATAACGACAACAGTACCGGTAAAATGCTTTTTCTCATTCAGATGTTTCTCTTTATTTTACGTTTGCGGTTAGAATGTCATCCTGTAATTTTCATAAAGGCCGGTCCGTATTGTACACATTCCCCATTTGAAATTCCGCCACGGGACAGTCTCCACGCTGCCGTCGGCCTTCAGATAATTGGAGGTGTCGCTATGCGTGTCAAGGGACATGGGGCCTTCGGCCAGAACTGCGCTGCCGTATATAACGTTTCTGACGCAGATGAACCGGTAATCCCGGACATAATGATGCGCTGTCGTGTATAATTCATCCTTTTCGCCGACAATGGAAAAGCGCGACGGGTTTCTGATGACCGGGTTTCTGCAGCCAGGCGTACCGGCGACGGCCTCGTTAAAGCCTCCGCCCATATTTACCCAGCCTAAGTCAGAACAGACCGCGTTAATCAGATAGTCTGACATAATGTTCAGGCTGAAGGTGGCGTTTCTCATTCTTGACGGACAGTAAACCGAGAAATCTTCGGGGCCTTTGCCCTGTTTCATATATTTGCCCTGGGTGAGCTGCAGCGCCCAGTAACGCAAAGGCGCAAAGCCGGCGACGACCCGGTACGGCCACCATTCATTGCTGTCGTCAACGTAGCTGCGGAGGCCGAGCCCGATCTGCTTCATGCTCCCGATGCAGAATGTCCGCTTGGCGGACTCCCTGGCCTTGTTCAGCGCCGGCAGCAGCATGCTGGCGAGGATCGCGATGATAGCGATCACCACCAGGAGCTCTATTAATGTAAAATTTAATAGCCTGTAATTATTTAGTGTCTTTTTCATGGTTTCATTCCTTGCTTTCATGTTATGATTGCGGGGGCGATGCTCAAAACACTTTAAACTACTTTCGCATTCCTTCATTTACACCTCGCCTTGTTGTTTATTATACTGGTTGCAGTTCCAATTTTGTAATTTTCTCTGATTTATTTTGCGATATTTTATTCAAAATCAGCAGACCCGCCTCCTGCGGATTGTACATGCCGAGATTAAGCCGGTATTCCACCTGCTGTTTCTTTACCGGCCAGCAGCAATACTTCGCCTGGCCGGTGAAATTCACATACCTGACAATATTCAGCCGCACTGATTTCTGGGCTCCGCAGTCGAGAACGGCAGGCAGGATCGTGATTTCAGCATTCCAGCCGTCAGACAGTTCTGTGACTTTGGCGGTGCAGACGGACTGGCCGGAAAATATTTTACCGGATTTATCCAGATCGATAAGCAGCGGGTAGCTGGTGTTTCCGGTATTGATTGATAAAAATAACTGGTCCGGGACGCCTCGCCGTTCGCATTCGATCTCAAAGACAAGCGCATTATTCTTACTGCCGGCTTTCCAGCGGAAAGAATCGCATTCCTCCATGACATTGCTGCCGCAATTGTATGCGGAAGTGTCCGCCGGCACCGGCCAGTCCAGTCCGCCGTGAGCAATGGCCAGCCGGGCTGTCGGGAAATCCTCCGCCAGCAGGCTTTTCAACATGGCAATCCGCCATCCCAGTTTTTCCGGAAAATACTTATAGCCCTCCGATTCCGAATGAAATCCCAGCCGCGAATCGTTTTCACACAATGCCGCCAGGCGCTCGCTTCTGCCGATTTCATTCAGCACAATCGCGGCCATTTCATCAAGAACAGATTTCTGCATAGCATGGTCAGCGTTGAAAAGCTGCTCGCGCAATGCGTAAAAACGCAGGATATTATAGCCGCTTTCAAACTGGATGCCGAGCGCTTCCGCCAGGCCGATGTCTTTGAGTCTGGCCGGATTGTCTTTAAAATCACCCCGGAGTTGTTTCAGAATGGCAACTCCGCGATTCCACATTTCAGACATTTCACGGCAGAGAATGACGGCTTCGCCGATCGTATGGTTTTCCAGACATTCGCCGATGGCGTCGCCGCTGGTGCCGAATTCCAGTTTCCAGGTCGGGGCCAGCCGCCGGTGCGCGGGGTAAAGATACAGCGGCCAGACCACCCCGTCATGCATCGGGCCATAATACTGAAACATGTTGGATAACGGATAATTGGCATAACCCCCGGCGAACAGCATCCATGCCTCAACAATGTCGCCGGCATGTTCCCCCCAGTCCGGCAATGCCAGCTCCAGCAGAAACTCCTCCTCGCTGCTCTTAAAGTTTTCGAAGGCCAGCATTCCGGCCGCCTTGTTCATGATGCCGGGGTAATTGCCGAAATACCAGCACTGCATGACGCTGGAGACGCCAAGCTCATGCATTTTACGGTACTTCCGGTACAGGAGCGCCGGTGCCGGCACAAAGGGAATCGTCGCCACTTCGTGCGAACAGCCGACCTGGATTTTCGCGGACAGTTGAGCCCCTGACGCAATTGACGCTTCCGCAATTTTCCGGAAACTGTCGCAGGGGCCGGTATATGACAGCCAGTAGTCGCCGCCGATCCGCGGCTTGCCCAACTGCACCTTGGTCCCGCCGGATTCGAAATTAAATTGCAGAATGACATTGTCCGGAATGTGATTTGGAATCTCAAACACCCAGTCCGCCAGCGCTTGCGGATAAGGCATGTACAGCCAGCTTATCAATTGCGCCTCCGGCGCCGCGTCATGCATCCCCTTTTCCATTGCCGAAAGGGTCGCATGAAGAATTTCCCAGTGCTCTTTCCCGGAACATACCGGACAATCGGCCATATTGTCGTCAATGGCGGGAACGCTGCTCAGGCAGGTCGTCAGGCGTTCGCCGTGGGAGATGTTGATCATGCCGCCCAGTCCGGGCACGGCTTCAAAGATGCTGTTTACCGACTCGTAAAGATACTGCCGCGAAATTTCAGAGAACGGGCAGAAGCAAACCATGTCGCCATATTTAGCGCCGCCCAGTTCCGGATGCACCTGCAACACCTGACTGTCGCACGCCCAGGCCGCCGGTTCAATGCAGAAAATATATGTTTTAATCCCGTAACGCAGGCATTTGTCAACCGTGCCGCGCAATTTGGTCAACCGCTTTACCGCGTCTTTACCCTGTTCCGGCGTGATGGATGTTTTGCATAAATCGCTGAATTTAATGGTCAGCCAGAGACCGTTAATCCCTTCATGCGCCAGACGGTTCAAGTATTCTTCCGGATAGTAATCAACCTCATCCAGCAGTTCGTCGCGGTTCAAAGGCGGACGTTTGATCGGGCCGAAAAAACAGCGGGAAATCCGGTTCTTCACCCAGGGAGTCCGGCTGATTTCGCCGGTCGCCAGCGATGGACCGCCGGCGCCGAGCAGCAGATCCTCCAGATGATAAATGCCGCGCCTGACGCCTTCGGCATTCCCGGCGATTATCCGGCAGGATTTCGCCGCGACTATTATCTTGAATGCATCATCCGCCGCGTTATCGCCATTCTGGGTGATTATTTCATATCCGCCGGAGACGCTGATCCCGTTTTCGTCAAAAAACTTTTTCAAATCGTCATAAGCGGTGTCCAGCCGTCCGGCGGCATCGGTAAAGTTACGGATTATGCGGACTCCGCCGGAAAGATCAATCCGGCCGGTATCGGCCGGTCGCCGGTTCCGGGCAAATCTCCGCTGCTCCGGCTGGCGGAGTTCCCCGACAAACCGCCATTCCTGCCGGGACGGCTGAGATGGTTCATTAGTATATTTCATGTGCACTTCTCATTAATTGTTTAAATGTTCAACTAGTTTGAACATATTATAATCTATTTCCTTCTTTTTGTCAATAGACTACGGCAAGTAATGTTGCATTTATGCAATTTGAAATGAACAAAACGATCATCGACATCTACCGCAGTCTGTTAGCAGGGATCAACAACGGCGAGACCAGACCCGGCGAACCGCTGCCGCCGGAAATGCTCAATGTACAGGGAAGTCCATGACGACGCCAATACCATTATCGCTTGAGACTTATCCCGCCTGTAAATCCACTATTACCCGGAGATTAAGGTGAAGCATTATCGATTGCTTCATACTTGCTGTCAACAGTAACAGAAAATCCGCGTTCAATTCTACACATCAGGTAAACGGTATAGATCAGCAGGAAGTTTGTAAGTCCGTTGGCGATACCGAATACAATAGCGCCGCCCTCCATGTTCAGGAATACTGTCGCCAGCACCTGACACAAC
The DNA here is from genome assembly GCA_903821255.1 of uncultured Lentisphaeria bacterium. The sequence continues at coordinate 11,058 of CAIJKT010000148.1, forward strand.
CAGACGCCGATTGCAAGCATAAATTTGCTGCCGAGGATAATCAGCATCCCATGGTGAGGGATGCCGTTGCGCAATGGCAAACCAGATTTTGCGGCTGACACGTCACGGCGGATTTTCTGCTTCAGCACCATCCAGCACAGCCATCCGGCAATACACAGCGGCAATACCGCCAGGCCATACCATTTGAATGCAAACATTTGCTGTTTCGCGTACATCCGCCACATCAGCGCAGGGATGCTAAGCACCGAGAGCCCCATTATCCCGTCAAACAGCAGGAATGAAACATTGAGCCATTTTGTCTGCGGCCCGACTGTCGGCACCAGCGGCATTTCCTCAATTCCTTTCGGATTCCATGGCGCAGGCGGATGGAAATGCTTGTCACCGCCAAGCCGGTACCACTCGATGTACGCCTTAATCATGAAGATCGTACTGATCACATAAAAAACAGTTATCCATAAATAAATGAAACGGTAGGCATAGTCTGAACCATGACAGAGGTATCTCACCAGGTCAATGAACAATCCAGCCAGCATTCCGGAAATCACGGTAAAGGTTGAACGGAGCATTGCCTGTGCCGAGCAGAACTGGCCGAATCTTGACTGTGGCAGAATACGCATCAGGCATGGCAAGGCGGCCGCACCGACCAGTGCGCCAAGAAACGTTCCAATCACGCCATTGCCCATGTTCAGCCAGAAAAAATAATTACCGGGAACAGTTACGAAAATCCACACCATGGACATGAGATTCCCGATGACTCCGAATAATGTGCCATAAACCGTAATGCGCAGCGGATGCCAGCGGTCCACGAATATGGCCATGAAATACATCGCAGCCATCATTGCAATTGAACAGACTGCGCCGATTTTGCCGATCTGGTCGAGCGAAAGTCCCATCTCCCGGTTGAAGAAAATTCCAAACGGCCCGATTACGCCGGCAACGGCGAGGAAGGACGTTGCAAGAAATATCAACCAGTAAAATTTATGTGAAAAAGATTCCTTGAAAAAAGTTCTGATCCCCTTCAGCCCTTTGCTTGAACTGCCGCTTTCTTCCTCTGGTGGCGGGTATTCGCCTTCCTTGATCATCAGACATGCCATTCCAAACCCGATAAAATAAAGCACTGCGGCGCCGATGAAAATCTCCCGCATGTGCGATTCGGCATATTTAAAAATAAAGAAGTTATACAGCGCACCGGCCCCTGTGCCGACAATCCGGAACAGCCCCATAAAGCGCGCCAGAAACTGTGCCGGAACTACATCGTTAAAGAGATACCAGAATACTGATCCGACAAACATGTTAAAAAATTGGAACATGATCAAAAAAATGGCGATCAGCGCAATGGTGATAGTCGCCGGCGCAAAACTTCTCAGAAATTCCGAGTTCCGCTGCAGCACGCCGCAAATATCATCCCCGAATCCCATTAATGCCAGGCTGCCGCAAAGAAACGGCATCGTCCAGATTATGAAAGGAATGCGGCGGCCCCATCTACTGCGGTAGCGGTCGCTTTTAAAACTGATATACGGGCATACGGTCATATTGAGGATGCCCGGGGCGGTGGTTAAAATCAACCCCATCAGCCAGTTTGAACATCCCAGGCCTTTCAACTTCAGCGGCAATATGCTCGGGACTACCGCCTCCATCATGGTAAAGCAGAAATCACCCCACAGAAGCCAGGCGAAAAGCACGAACAATCCCATTTTGGTATAAGTCAAAGTACCGCAGTGAAAGGTTTTTTTTTGTATTTTCAATACCCGATTCCATATTTTCAGTTTATATGATCTGCACAAGCCGGAATATCATCCGCCGGACAGCAGCCCCTGATGATTATATTTTTCTAAACTTGCATAACGCGTGAAATCTGAAAGTGAGAACGCGGTGTGCGGCCCGGTTCTCAATTCACGACAGACAAGTCCGGAGGATCTTAATATAACAAAATGCGCGATATACGGTCCGAAAGCAAGTGGCTTATATCCGGCGTCCAATTGCTTCCCGAAACCGCCAGCCTTCTATTTTTTCTTTAATCATAGCTGGGCAGATAGGCCGGACTGTCGGCATCCCAGAACCTGCCGTAGGCTGCTCCTATTTTCACCTTGTAATCAGGAACATCGACAAGTCTTCTTAATTCGACGTGTCCATCAATGAAGAGAACGTTCAAGAATTTTTGATGCCGGTATTCCAATTCTCTATTATACGGGGAGGAATAACCTATTGTGGCAACATTGGAATCAATGATTAAAGCAGTTTTAGAAACTGCCCTGGCTTTGGATATTTTTAATGGAAGAGCTACACCGGTTATATTGTAGCCCGGCCGGGAAACACCGCAACTGTATCCATAATGAATGTCGATCAAGGCATTGGGACATGTAATAGCTCTGGGGATATATTTATTATATCTCCCGATCTGCAGATTGTTGATATATCGGGGCAGCATATCGCTAAACCAATAAGTTTCGGGAGTAGTATACGCCCTGTAAGGGGGATAATAGTCTGCGTTGTCTCCGACATAAGAAATGAACGCAGTATTAATCTGTTTCATATTACTCACACACGCTATCCTTTTTCCAGCTTCCCGGGCTTTGTTAAGAGACGGCAAAAGCATTGAAGCCAAAATTGCAATGATCGCTATGACCACAAGGAGTTCTATGAGTGTGAAAATCAATGA
>CAIJKT010000149.1 GCA_903821255.1 uncultured Lentisphaeria bacterium
AGAGTATTTTTCGGCATCGAAAATCATCTTTACGCATTCTATGACAATCCTGAACTGATGCACCGGATGAATCTGGAGAATGCGGACTGGATGTTGAAAGCGATAGATAAGATATGCAGTGTCATTACTCCGGACTTTATGACATTCGCGGAGGATATGAGCTACAATAACGGCCCGATGATATCGAAAAAACTCTTTGATGAATTTATGAAGCCGTATTACAAGATGGTTATCCCGCGCCTGAAGGACAGAGGCATCAAAGTCTTCATTGATTCAGACGGGGATGTCCATGAACCCGCCGGATGGTTTACCGAAGCCGGAATACAAGGTATTCTCCCGCTTGAAGCCCAGGCCGGAGTGGATCTGTCCAGACTCAGAAATGACAATCCGGAACAGTTGTATATCGGCGGTTACGACAAGATGAAAATGCCATTCGGCGAGGAGTCCATGCGGGCGGAATTCGAAAGACTGCTGCCGGTGGCAAAGCAAGGCGGTTACATAATAAGCTGCGACCACCAGACGCCGCCAGGAGTTTCACTTGAAAACTATCGCATATATATGAAACTTTTCAATGAATATGCCAGGAAGGCAGGGAAGCAGTGACTATGAGTATTAAAAATACAGTGGCAATAAGCAATAAAGATCGTATTTTATCAGTTCTCAGATATCAGGGATATGACCGGCTTCCAGTCGTCCATTTTGGATTCTGGGGAGAAACGCTTCAGAAGTGGGCAGCGGAAGGGCATATCAGCGTCGAAGAAGCAAAAAACTGGCGCGATGGTAATCCGACGGATGCGACGATTGGCGAAATGCTGGGTTTTGACTGCAATTATTATTCCTGCTTTCATCCGAATGCAGGCCTGTATCCGGGATTTGAGTCAAAAGTCATCAAAACATTGCCAGACGGATCAATGCATGTTCTAAACGGCGAAGGGGTGATTGTCCTGCAAATGCCCGATGCCGGAAGCATTCCAGCCGAAATTGAACATCTATTCAAAGGCCGCAAAGAGTGGGAGGAACATTATAAGCATCGCTTTCAGTTTGCTTCCAACCGTGTTCTCAAAGCAAATGTCCGGGTTAATGATAAAATGATTCCATTTGATGACGGAGGACTGGAATTCCTGAAATCCGATAATCGCGATTATGTTTACGGCTTGCACTGCGGAAGTCTGTTCGGACTGATCCGCAATTTCATCGGCGTGGAAAATTGCAGCTATCTCTACGTGGATGACGAACCGCTCTTTGACGAGATAATTTCGACTATCGGCGAACTTTCATACCAGACGGTGAAGGCCGTACTGGAAACCGGAGCAACGTTTGATTTTGCACATTTCTGGGAGGATATATGCTACAAGAACGGCCCGCTCGTAACTCCCGCCGTTTTTGATGAAAAGGTGGGGCCGCATTACAAAAGGATAACCGGCCTTTTGAGCAAATACGGGATTGATATTGTTTCCCTGGACTGCGACGGGATGATTGATTCGCTGATTCCGACATGGCTGAAAAATGGGGTAAATACCATGTTTCCAATTGAAGTAGGCACCTGGAATGCGTCAATCACGCCGTGGCGCGAAAAATATGGGAAACAGTTACGCGGGGTCGGCGGCATGAATAAGAATGTCTTTGCGCTGGATTATGTTGCTGTAGATGCAGAAATTGAACGGCTCAAACCGTTGATTGAACTCGGTGGATACATTCCCTGTCCTGACCACAGAATCGCGCCGGATGCAAAATGGGACAACGTCCGGTATTATTGTGATAAGATGAGAGAAATAGTCCCGAAATAACAGCATTGGCAACGGACAATAATTGACGATAAATTATGAAAATAATGTTCACATGATTGCAGACAAAAACAACTACCTTATTGAAATATCTGAGCTTTTGAAGAAAGAATGGCCCGCCAACCGTGCCATAAATATCGTTTGTCACGGACATAGCGTTCCCGCCGGTTACTTTAAAACGCCTGTTGTTGACACATTCAACAGTTACCCTCATCTGCTTCTTCTGGCATTAAAAGCGCATTATCCGTACGCAGTGATTAATGTCATAGTGACAGCAATTGGCGGCGAATCATCGGATAAAGGCGCGGAACGTTTTAAACGCGATGTGCTGGCTCATCGCCCGGATATTGTAACCATTGACTACGCGCTTAATGACCGGCACATCGGATTGGAGAAGGCATACAGTTCCTGGACATCGATGATCGAAAGTGCATTATGTAAAGATATCAAAATTATCCTCCTGACTCCGACCGGAGATTTGACTTCCAAACTTGGAGATCCGGATGATCCGCTGAATAAGTATACTGAACAGATTTGTAATCTGGCGGCAAAATATCAAACCGGACTGGCTGACAGCCTCTCGGCCTTCAAAAAGTACTTAGCTGCTGGAGGCCGCCTTAATGACCTGATGTCGCATGTCAATCATCCGAATCGCAAAGGGCATAAACTTGTTGTGAAAGAAATCATTGAGTGGTTTAACCAATAATATATTAAGAACACTTATTCTAACAAAATGACTGGACAATATGAACATTCACGATGAATCCCGCTTTAACGTCGGCACACTGATCTATTCCCGCGCCGGACTGGTGACGCTGTTCGCCTGGCTGCTCTGGGGGGATTTCGTCTACACCTTGATGGAGAATGTGATGCCGTCACTGCTGCCGATGGTGCTGCGGGATAACGGGGCCAGCAATCAGGCCATTGCATTTATCGTGTCCAGTATTTATATGGTGGTCAACGCCGTTGCCAATCCCATCATCAGTTACAAGTCCGACCGGTTCCGCAGCCGCTGGGGCCGCCGCCGGCCGTTCATTCTGGTGACCACGCCGTTTGTCGTGGCTTTGCTGGCGCTGATTCCATTC
>CAIJKT010000150.1 GCA_903821255.1 uncultured Lentisphaeria bacterium
GGGGACTGGGACGGGTTTATCGGGCTTTTTATTGATAATCTGCTTCAGTTGCTGCTGATTGCAACGCTGTGTCCGCTGGTGTGCGGAATTCCGCTCGCGACCGTTGCCGGATTGATTCTGCCGGGGGCGGCCGTGTCCATCGTGGCGGGAAATCTTTTTTATTCATGGCAGGCATGGCGGCTGGCGAAGCGGACAGGCCGCGATGATGTGACAGCCCTGCCTTACGGAATCAATACTGTGAGCCTGATTGCGTTTCTCTTCTTCATCATGGCGCCGGTCTGGCAGGCGACTAAAGATCCGGTAAAAGTCTGGGAGGCCGGTGTTTTCGCCTGCCTGATCAGCGGGCTGCTGGAACTGGCATTGGCATTCTTTGCGGACCCGCTCCGCAGGAAAGCGCCGCGAGCGGCTTTGCTTTCGTCCCTGGCCGGGGTGGCGCTGACATTTATTTCAATGGGGTTTGCCTTTCAAATCTTTGCTTCGCCGGCCATCGCGCTGCTGCCGATGTTTTTAATTGTGATTGCGTATGCCACGCGGGTGCGCCTGCCGCTGGGGATTCCGGCCGGATTGCTGGCCATTCTGACCGGAGTGGCGATCGCATGGGGCTTGAAGTGGGCGGGCGTTCCATCATTTTCGCCGCCGTCGGATCCGATTCCGTTCGGGCTTCACCTGCCGCAGCCGGATGTCACCGCCTGGCGGGCGCTGGTGTCCGGCGGCGCACTCTGGAGCTATCTTACAGTCATTATTCCGATGGCCCTGTTCAATGTCCTCGGATCGCTGCAGTCACTGGACAGCGCCGAAGCGGCGGGTGACCGGTACGAAACCATGCCTTCGCTGGTGATGAACGGCACCGGCAGCATTGTAGCGGCATTTTTCGGGAGTGCATTCCCCACCACTATTTACATCGGTCATCCCGGCTGGAAAGCAATGGGTGCCAGAATCGGATATTCCGCATTGAACGGCATCGTGATCAGCGCACTCTGTTTTTTCGGAGCGGTCACCGCCGTCCTTCATGTGGTACCGCTGGAGGCGACGTTCGGGATTCTTATCTGGATCGGCCTGGTGATGACGGCACAGGCGTTTCAGGAGACGCCGCGGGCTCATGCGCTGGCGGTTGCCGCCGGCCTGTTTCCATCGCTTGCGGCCTGGGCCTGGCTTCTGATCGAGACCACGCTGCGTATCACCGGAACGCCTCTGGAAAAAGCACTGCCAGGCTTCGGAAACAGTCTTTTCATCCGCGGTGTTCTTGCCATGAATCAGGGTTTTCTCATCACCAGCATGGCATTTGCCTCGATTATTGCTTTTGCCATTGACCGGAAATTTATTGCCGCCGCCGTGACATGCTTCCTGTGCTCCGGATTTTCCGCGACTGGTTTGATCCATGCGTTTAAGATTACCCCTGGCGGAGTTGCTCCGGTGTTAGGCTGGATGGCGGCTCCGGAGTTTGCCGCCGCCTATGCGGCGACAGGAGTCTGTCTGCTGGCGCTTCACTGGACGAAACGCTTTGACGCTGCTGAGAAAAAATAACATTTACCACGAAAATATCTAAGATACCCGCTGCTGCAGGACAATCTGTTGGTGATCATCTTGTATTTGGCGTGGGTTCGCCAAACGTCTTATTGCTTTAAACTGTTTACATCGTCACAATGTTTTAAAAAAAATCAATTATTTTTGATAATAATTGTTGACTTAGTCAGCGAGATGTATTATAATCTTAATTGTTGACTTAGTCAGAGTTGGTGGTAGTAGTTCAGCTTAATAAATGTTACAATCGGAGACTGCGCCTGTTATGGAAGATAAGATTACAACGACAAGAAATTATATTCTTGACCTTCTGGAAAGCGGCAGCTTGAAAGGTGGCGACAAGCTTCCGGGTGCTCGCGTCATTGCTTCCTCCATTAAAGTCTCTTTTCTCAAAATTCAACAGGCTCTGGACAATCTTGCGCAGGATGGTATACTGGAAACAATTTCCCGGAAAGGAACTTTCGTTCAGCGGAATTGGGAAGATCGGATTTTACAGACTAATTTTACGTTGTTCAACAGAGATCTGCCGTGGATCGACGGTTTTGAAAAATTACTGGCAGCCCGGATTCCGCAGTTGAGGGTGTGCCGGAAATTTCCTCAAAGTGTTTTTGAACTGCGCACAACTTTGCATGTACAGAATAACCGCAATGACTATTTGGATCTGCAACCGGTTTTTGACCGTATATACCCCGATAAGTCGATGTTTTTCAGCCATCCGTTTAAAAATTTTTACGTTGACCGCAAGCTGGCGGGGATCCCGTTTATTTTTTCGCCGCGTGTAATGTTTTATAGTCCTGAACTGCTGAAAAAATTCGGTTGTCCGGAGCCTCATCCAGGCTGGACTTGGGAAGAATTCATTCAAAGTATCCGGAAAATGCGTGCGCGGAAAGTTCCCGGAACCGAGATTTTTAACTGGTTTCCGGAAATTTTTCAATGGATAAATATTGTGTTCCGCGCCGGCGGCTCCCTGATTTCATCTTCGCCGTCCGATCCGGTGGCGATTGATCATCCGCGTACCCGGCATGGATTACAGTTATATACCGAACTGATGCATGAATTGAATGTATCTTACGATGATGTGCATTCTGACTGCACTGCGCAATTCGCTTCCGGGAAGCTGGCGTTTATGTTATCAGAACGTGAAAGTCTTGCGCATTTCAAACACGCAGATTTTGATGGCTGGAAAACCGTGCCGTTACCCGTGATTGAGGGCGGCGCGGACATTACCGCCCAGGCGACTGACTTGATTTGTGTCAGAAAGAACTGTTCCGATCCGACGCGGGTTGAAGATTTTGTCAGATTTATGCTTTCTGAAGAAACGCAGGACTTTATCGGCATGGAAAAATACGGGATTCCGATCCGGAAATCTTCCGCATTTAAAAGTATTGATGCCCAATCCCCGCGGGATATGCTGTTTCTGTCGGAAACTAATAAGATCAGCGCTCAATATAATATCTGCTCGCCGGAAATGTCGTCAATGATAGAAGAAGGAATCAAACATATCTGGCGCGAAAAACTGGATTTGGTACAGGCGACCGGGGAACTTGCCCGGGCAATCAGATTGTTTTTGCATATCAAACAGGTAACTAAAAATAATATCTTAATTAGAAACAAGGAGGTACGGAAAAGTGAAGAAGCATGTCTGGTTTAATGTTTGCGGCGGTCAACGTGAAACCATTTTTCAATTCAGTAATCTAAGAGAAGGAAACAGAAAAATGAAAAAACAAATTTTCACACTCATTGAACTCCTGGTGGTGATCGCGATCATCGCGATTTTGGCCGCAATGCTGCTTCCCGCATTGAATAAAGCCCGCGAAAAAGCCAAAGCAATTAAATGTACCAGCAATCTTAAGCAGCTGGCGGTCGCTAGCGGTTTTTATGCCAGTGCCAATAATGGTTTTCTGACTTTCCAGGCGGATGGTTATTATTATCGCTTTGTTTTCGGTCCAGTTGATCCGCCGTATGCGGCCCGTACCCTGGTACCTTATCTCGACGCAAAGAAGGTGAAAACGATAGTTACCGGGACAAGCGAAATTGCTGATGTTGCGCTCTGCCCGTCCGGCCGCCGCGACGGTACCGGACTTTGGGGGGCCCGGGATGTCGGGGCTCCCAATAACAGTTATGCTTTTAATAGTTATTTGGTCTCATTGGACGGCGGCGCCAGCAAGCCGCAGCGCTGGCAGAAATTTGAGAACGCCAAACGCCCATCGGCAAAAGTCCTGTTAATGGATTTTAATGAGATTGGTTATGACGGCACGTATGCAAGCGGCGGTGCCGGCACCTTCGCGCGAACTTCTAATTATGATAGTAAATTTATGGAGAGACGCCATGCCAATGGTGCGAATATTGTATTTGCCGATTCCCACGCTGAATGGAAGAGCCACAGTGACTTGGTCAGTAAAATACTATCAGGCAGCTACAGTGCGGATAAAACTAATTATGCCTGGCATGATGCAACCTGGTAATAAATAAAGTAAAAATGAAAAAAATATTGATCCTGGGTTTGTTGATGGTGGTTTGGGCTGGTTTCGCCGGTAGTGAATTAACCGTGAAGAACGCTGATTTTAAAAAGTTCAACAAGGATAACTCACTGCCGCAAGACTGGCGGGATTACAATCCGAAAGCCACGCAAATTACCCCGATGGATGGCGGCGGTATCAAAGTCGCCATTATGCAAACAGACAAACTGGACAGTTCACTTGAACAGGAAATCAGGAATCTTCCCGCCAATCAAAAATACCGTTTCAGCGCCACTGTCAGCGGCAGTCGCAGTGCTATTGGATATTTGATGGTCAAGATATTTAAAGAGAATCAGGAACTTAAGCGATTTGCTTCGCGTGACATTCAGCGGCAGGCCGGTGAATTAAGCGTGGCTTTTGATACAGGGGAAGCCGACCGCTTGACTTTGCAATGCCGTACCCGGCTGGGTGATGCCAGCCTGATTGGACAATTTGCCACTTTTAAAGATTTAAAACTGACTAAAGTTGATGCGATATCAGCTCATAAAGCGGAAAGATTGGAACTGGTTCCGGGCTTTGAGAGCTGCAGCATCTACCTGAATAATCTTAAAGCGGTACGGCCTCAGGTTGCCGAAGGTAAAGTCTTTTACCGGCGGCAGGGAGCGGACAACTGGCAAAAAGCACTGGATTTAGTCTGGGTGCCGGATGAGCGGGCGGCTCGTTCCAGCTTGCTTAAATTAACCGAAAATACTCCTTACGAACTTAAAATCGAGCTGGCCGATAATGGCAAAACTGAAACGCTCAATGTAAAATTCCGGACGCTGTCAAGTATTGTGCCGGTTGCCGAAACGGTGATAATTGGTCCGGATAATTTTGACGGTGATCTGGCGATTAATCGCTCTGGAAAACCGGATGGTTATATCCGTTATGTTGCCCTACCGGGTTTTGTGCTGAAATCCATGGAAAAATCAGAACAGACTATTTTGCTGGATCAGGCGGAATATATAATTTTGGACGGTTTGACTATTCGCGGCGGGCGCAGGCATGGCATCAATGTGGTGAATTCCAATCACATCCGGATTATTAATTGCGATATCGGCAGCTATGGCGGAGTTGGCGTTCAGGATATTTACCAGGATGGTAAATACTACCAGAATAACAGGGCGCTGAACAACCATGCGGGAATAAATATTGACGGCAGCGGACAGGTGGTGGTGGAGCGTTCTTATATTCATGATGCGCGAGGACGTGCCAACGCCTGGTTTTATTCGCATCCAGCCGGGCCCAATGCGATGTTTGTTCATTCCGCCGGCGGTACTGTGATTCGTTACAATGACTTCGTTGGAAGTGACGGGCATCGCTGGAATGATGTGATTGAAGGTTTTGACAATGGCAGTCAAACAGGCGGGTTTTACCGGGATGCCGAAGTATATGGCAATTATCTGGCTTTTGGCAATGATGATGGAATAGAATTTGACGGTGGACAAATGAATTGCCGTTTTTATTACAACCGCGTGGAAGGCACGCTTTGCGGCGTAAGTACGGCGCCCTGCCTGCTTGGCCCGTCGTATATATTCCAAAATCTTATGTGTAATTCAGGGGATGAGTTTGGCGCGAATAATACTTTGATCAAAAATAACTATAGCCAATACGGTAAAGGACGGCTCTATTTTTATAACAACACCATGACGGGCGCTGGAAATGCTTATTCCGGATACAGCAATGATGTGCCTGCTGAGTATGCCAATGAACTGAAAGCCGTTAGCCGCAATAATCTATTTTATCCCATAAACAGTCTGCTGTCATGTAAAATATTTACGATTCCCCATGATTTTAATTATGATTTATTTTGGATCGATAATTTGGATAAATCACCGCTGATTGCTGAATTAAAACGAAATAATCAGGAGATTAACGGGATTTTTGCGAAACCTGAATTTATCAATGCATCAGCGGGAGATTACTGCTTGAAACCGGGCAGCCCCGGTTATCGTGCCGGAGTTCCGGTTCCTGATGTGATGCCTGTTGAACATCCCGACATTGGAGCATTTCAGGCTGACGGACCGCGGATTTTGCCACATCGTCCGCTCAAATTAATCCCGTCAGTCAATCAATTGAATTTTACCTGGCGGAATTCGCTGCCCGCTGAACAGACGATGACGGTAAAGGCTGATTCTTCTGCTGATGCCGGCAGTTTTAAAACTGTTCAAAACGAGTCGACTAATTTCTTTAAGGTGACTCCTGACTTGTTTACCGTTAAACCCGGCGAATCCGTTACACTGAAAGTGCAATTAATTGACGGCAATATGCCGGTTGCGCGGTTATACTCCGGAGCATTTCTAATCCGCCGTACGGATGGGCTTTCACGGCCAATTTCCGTCTATGCGGATATGCGCAATGACACTCAGCGTCTGGTCAGGGACCGCCAGCCGGCAATATTCGGCAAAATAACCCTGCCCGACGCGGCAGGCGCCGTGCAGCTTGATTTTGAATTACCGGAGGCCGGGGATTATTATTTATTCACGCGTTTAACTGCTCCGCCTTACGGTGTTAATCTCAGTCTTGACGGAGGAACTTCCGAAATGGCAAATTTCTACGGTACCGCCGACAAGTCTTCGCATTGGTATGCCATGGTAATAAAAGCGTATTCCAATCTTCCCAACCGGCCATTTAAACTTAGCGCCGGGAAACACCATTTTGTGCTGGCGAAACGCAAGGATTTTAATTTTAATATTGAGTCGGCTGCTTTGGCTAAAGCGCCGGCAACTTTTTTAATGTCACCATTCAAATAATTATTAACCGGCAAGCAGAGGAGAGAGATGTTTCCAAAAATATAATCAGCATGGAAGTGCTGGAAAAAGAAGAGGTATGCCATGTCTGATATTTGTGAAATCGGTCAACGTGAAATTCGTTTTCAAATTAGTAAACTAAGAGAAGGAAACAGAAAAATGAAAAAGCAAATTTTCACACTCATTGAACTCCTGATAGTGATAGCTATCATCGCTATTTAATGACACACTGGCGCCACTAAGAAAATGCCGGCGACCGCTGGAGTAGGAGTGAATCAGCTTGCAGTCGATTTGTAATCCGTCCTATGCAATCATATCGTAATCTGGATTAAATTAAGGAATTATATGACAACGTTTTATCGAATCAATGCATTTGCAACTGTCAGTCTGCTGTCGGGATTGCTGGCAGCGGCGATGCCGGATGTAATAAGTGCTGATATTGTCGGGACTCCAGTCGTCCAGAAGGTCAAAACCCCGGCTCCGCCGGTCAAGGGCTTTGCCGCTGAACGTGTCGCTGAAAAACTTGGCCGCGGTCTGATCGCGGTTCCGGTCGAGAACGGCAAGGTTTATCTTTCCTGGCGTTTGCTTGATTCCGATGACCCGAAAGCCGGCTTTGACATCTTCAGCGTGGCGGGCGGCAAAGAAAGCCGGTTGAATTCGACCCCGGTCGTTCAAACCACCGATTACACGGTTGATTCCCCGGTCAAAGGAGCGAAATACGCGGTCCGCCCCGCTGCCGGATTTAAGGGTGCCGCCGGGTTTGCGGCAGTGCGTCCGGTTATGGACGACGGCAGTTGCACATATGTCAACTACAAGCTAAGCAATCCGAAAGCTAAAATCGACAAGATCGGCATCGGCGATCTTGATGGTGACGGCGAATATGACTTTGTCGTCCGTCATAGCAGCGCCGGAGCCAATGTCGATCCATGGTATGCATTCTGGAAACCTTCGGCTTCAACTTTTGTGCTTGAAGCAGTGAAAAGCGACGGTACTGTTCTCTGGTCAAAAGATCTGGGCTGGAATATCGAATGCGGCATATGGTACAGTCCTTTCATCGTTTATGACGTCAACGGCGACGGCAAGGCGGAGGTGATTTTGAAGGCGTTTGATCCAAAATCCGGAGATTTGCGCGAAAAAGACGGCAAGGATAAAGGCAAGGTGATGACTGGAGAAGAATATCTGATGGTGCTTGACGGGATGACCGGCAATTAAATAGTCCGCGTTCCGTGGCCCTCGCGCAATAATTTTGAAGGTATGAATATGGCTTACAATTATTATTCCCGCAACCAGCTTGCAATTGCCTATTTGGACGGCAAGACCCCGTGCATTATTGCGCTGCGCGGCACTTACAGTCTGATGCTGGCGGATGCATGGCAGCTTAACCAGGGCAAACTTGAACCGCTGTGGAAATACGACAGCCGGAATTATGACAGGAAATACACCGGGCAGGGTGCTCATACAACCCGTGCCATCGATCTTGACGGTGACGGCAGAGACGAAATCATCCTCGGCGGTGCGGTTATTGACGACAACGGCCAGCCGTTATGGAGCACCGGGCACGGGCATCCGGATTATGTTTATGTGACCAATATCACCAACCGCAATCCCGGGCTGGAGGTCGTTACTATTTATGAGACACACTGCAAGCGGGGCGGCGTGACCTGCGCCGATGCCAAAACTGGCAAGGTGATTTGGGAATTCGAGCAGCCGACCGGTCATCTCCACTTCGGTTATGCCGGTGATATCGATCCGCTTTATCGCGGATGGGAGGTTGGCGCCACCGAAGCAGGAGACGACGATAAGAAAGCCCCCGGGCTCAGACGCCATTTTTCTCCGGATGGCGAACTGCTGCTCACCGGCGATAGGGTTCCGTTTAACAAGAAGTCATTTATTTACTGGGATGCCGATCTGCAGCGTGAAATCTGCAATCCGGTGATTTCCGACTTCGGCGGCGGCCCCTCCGGCGGCGGATACGGCGGTACATTTCTGATGCAGGCGGATATTCTCGGCGACTGGCGCGAGGAGGCTTTAACGACTCGCCCCGGCGAGTTCCGGGTCTATTCTACCATTATTCCGGCGATGGACCGGCGTGTGTGTCTGATGCAGGATCCCGGCTACCGGCAGACCATTGCCGCTAATTCGATGGGGTATATCTATGATCCGGCATTGAGCTATCTGCCGACCGATGTATCCCCGAATCTCAATCTGACCTGCAAGGATAATAACGGCATATTATCGCTTCAGGTGGTGACCAGTTCGCCGGTTAATCGTCCGCTGAAGGGTAAACTCAAGCTTATTGCGCCCGATGGCGTGAGTTTAACGCCATCTGAATGGATGGTCGATCTGAAACCCGGGAACATGGCGGTTACCAGCGTCAAGTTGGAAAGAAAATCGTCAACCTGCGCACCGGTCAAGGCCGAATTGCGGCTTGATGACGGCACTATTTTACGCGGTCAGGTTCCGACCGGCAACAAACCTGTTCCGCCGATGAAGATCGAAGGAATCATTACCGAAGCTGAGGATTTTATCGGGCAGAAAAACGGCAAGGTTGAAATCCGGACTGACAAGACCGGGATGCACAATAAGTGTTTTTCGCACTGGGATAAAGCGGGACACGAAATATCCTGGAGTCTGAAAGTGCCGCAGGACGGGAAATATTGCCTGGCTGTACGTTACTGTGCAGCCGGAGACGCGTTGCGCAAAGTTACAGTGAACGGCAATATTATCGGAACCTTTGAGCTGCCGTCGTCCGGCGGGTTGGGTGAAAGTGCCGGTGATTGGCGGAGTTACACGCTTAACCGCGACAAAGTCGATATTATATTCTACTTTAATAAGGGAAATGTTGAGTTGAAGATGGAGAATGTCGGCGGTACGTCACTGAATCTTGACCTAATTCAATTGATTCCGGTCCGTTGAAATCTTAATAATCGTTTACTGTTCAGATAATCAAGAGGTATAATATGGCACTGGCGGAGCCGATGCCGCAGCATAAGGTTTACCGTTGCGGAACGCTTACCTATACCAGAATCGGGTTGGCGTCGTTATTCATCTGGTTGCTGTGGGGCGACTTTTGCTACACTTTGATGGAAACTGTGGTACCGAGCATCATTCCTTTGACGCTTAAGGATCTTGATTGTAAGAACTGGATCATGGGTATAATTATTA
>CAIJKT010000151.1 GCA_903821255.1 uncultured Lentisphaeria bacterium
CAGTGACTTTTCCGGCGGTGCGCGCTTCGATCTGGAAACATGCCGATGGCGACCTGGGGATTGGCATCATCAATTTCTCCGGTTCCGCGCAGACTTTCAGCTTCAAACTGGATACCGCGCAGTATTCAGATCAGAAAACAGCGAAATGGCAGATTGTGGAATTGCGTGCCAATGGAGAAAAATCCGTCGGCGAAAGCGGCAGCGAAGTTTTCCGCTCGGAACAGGTGGAACCATACAGTGCAAAATTTCTGGCATTGCGCCAGGTAAAGTAGTCAGATAACTGGAAAGAACAAATTGCACTGTTCAACGCAACAATTATACAGACGGGAGCGGCTCTCTCAGCATTGAGATCAATTAAGATAACTCAAGCAGAGGAATTACCGGATATTGGAACTAAAACAAGAAAGGGGAAAATATTAATTAAATATTATTAAGACTAACCAGAGGTGTAATTACAAAGTCGCCTGTCGATATAATATGCCGGCAGGCTGTAGTAAATTCCGTATAACCGGCAGCAACTAAAAGGGGGGATATTAATGAATAATAATACTTGTCGTGATTCGTCTTTGTCAAACACTTCGAGCCATGAATGCTTTCCTTCAACTGAAAGTGCATTTCGTATTTATCGAACGATGCTTAAAGTGCAGCTTTTCCTCCTGCTGGCATTCATGTTTACATTTTCCCCGGCCCGGGGAGCTAATGTGGTCGTGACCACTGACGATACGACTATTTCCGGTTATACTCATATGCTGGTGCCGAACCAGCACGGCAAGATTTTGCCGATATGGACTTACTCCCAGAGCTATCCTTCCGGTTATCAATGCATGCAATTTATCGCTTTCTACAATTCAACCACCGGCGCAATCTATTATATCCAGACCCAGGACACGCAGGGCCGGCTTATTGACTGGAATGTTGTTAATGAAAACAACGTCTATAAACTGCGTCTGACATTCTATACTATGAACGGGCAGAATCCTGGAATCGTCAAAGATACCAGCATGACCGCTGCAAATTTCACCGACTTCTATAAGCAGGTCGCCCGCAAATATAAGGCATGGGCGGTAAATCAGTTCTGGGCAAAACGAAAAAAATCGGCTTTGGATGAGGCCGGCACCATTGCTGTTGTTTCAGATCTTGATCCTAACGGAACTTCGTTGAACAATCAAGTTATACCTTATCTTGAAAAATGGAACGGGGCAAAAACTGCCAGTTGGTCCTCTTCCTGGCGGCGGTTCAATTTCGATACCAAATACCCGGATTATTTGTTCCCGAATAACGGGTACAGCCGTTCACAGGGAATGGCGCTGTTGAACAGTTACAATTCACTGCCGATTCTATATGTCAACGGCTGCCTCTGGGATGAAAACAGCACTTCAAGCGCACTGGTCAATCCAAGCAATCCGGAGGCGGTATATGATATTGCGGATATGGTGAAGGATTCTTCGGGCAGCACCTGTTCTTATCCCGGAATATCCAATCTTAAATACGCCTGCCAGGGACGCAGCCGCTGGCAGACTGTCATAAAAAATGCCTGGGATTACCAGAAAACCGCCGGCAGCGCCGGTATCTATTATGACATGGCCGCCAATCAAAAGCCGCTCTTGTGTTACGATGCAACCCACAGCCATGACGCCGGAGACCCGCTGGTCTGGCAGAATGGCGTCAGGTCCATCATGCAATACATTACCAACAGCGGCGGCATCATCATCAGCGAAGGTTGCGCTGAAATTTACATTGATCAGGTCGATGCGTTCCTGACCTATCTGGATACCGATATGGTGGATTCAGACAATTATAAACTGGTTCCGCTGTTCAGGGAAGTTTACGGAGAAGTCGCCAGAGAAACGGGATGGATGGTATTGCCCAATGGCCAGTCCATTAGTAACCTGACCCCGTCCATATTTAAAGACGCCGCACTTAAAGCTGCTAATTTCGGTTCACTGAGCTACTCCAGTCCGTTCTTCATCGGTTATGGTTCCAGTATGGCTATTCAGGATAAACTGGTGCAGGACTCAACTTATGCCTCATGCCTGGGGATGCTTACTCCAGCCATCTGCAAACAGATCTATGAACGCGGCATGGGAGCCGGATTATGGGTCAAAAGCGGTTCCGGTACTGGTACCGTTGTCAATGTTGTTGATACGGAAACTGGTACCGCGGCTGTCAGTTTCAATAGCAGCAGCACCTGTTATTACCTGACAATGGCTGACTCTCTGCGGTTTGACCTGACCTGGGACATGAAAATGACCGGCAGTTATTATGTTGATGTTTATGTGAAGGCCAGCGACAACAACTATTACTTCCTGGTTTACGACAACCATGCCAGAAATTGGAGATCAAGAGACGGCGCTTATGTAAAAGTCGGGCTTGGCACAGATACTGCCGGCGGCACATGGCGCACCATTCACCGCGATCTTGATGCGGACTTGCAAAGCGGCTGCCCGGGACTGACCGTAACCAAAGTACAACAGATTATTGTCTTTGCCAGCGGCCTGATGGATGACATTGCTTTAAGTCTGGATCCGCAAATTTACGAAGATGGTGTCAGTGCCAGTGACTGGACCGCGTACGGCAGCGGCTTGACCGCGACGGCGGCGACTGACAGTGAAACTGGTTCCAGTGTCGTTAATCTGACTGGTGTCACCGACCGGAGCGGAGGTAAATATTTCCAGAAAAGCATCAGCGACAATCAACGTTTTGATCTGGTCTGGGACATGAAAACATCCATGTCATATTATCTTGACGTGGTGGTCAGCGATACCGATGGCAACTGGTATTACCTGGTTTATGATAATCATGCCAGAGACTGGCGGCAAACCAGCGGGAATTATGTCAAAATCGGCCTGGGCGCTGACACCTCCGATGGTTCATGGCGTACTTTCCGCCGGAATTTGGCTGATGACCTGTATTACGGCACCGGGAAAAATATCGGCAGCGTGATAAACTTCGTGTTTTTTGCCAGTGGCTCTCTGGACAATATTGCACTCTATGGGAATGGAACCAGAAGCTCAGGAAGGTAGTATCAAGTTATTCTTTTGTCAGATTTCAATATGCGGTCTGACAAAAGAATCAGAAAGCCCAAATTGCAATAAATGCTACTTTGAGTTTCAAAATATTAAACTACGGAGCGGTGAAGAGATAAACCTGAC